>NZ_JBHFNP010000262.1:0-16095 GCF_041929235.1 Microseira sp. BLCC-F43 | reverse complement strand
CCCCTTGTTAAGGGGGGTTGAGTGATTGCTCCCCGTGTTAAGGGGGGTTGGGTCATTGCCCCCCTTGTTAAGGGGGGTTGGGTCATTGCCCCCCTTGTTAAGGGGGGTTGGGTCATTGCCCCCCTTGTTAAGGGGGGTTGGGTCATTGCCCCCCTTGTTAAGGGGGGTTGGGGGGATCTTCTCCGTCATTTCGCTGGTAACAATTAGCTTCTCATCTGCCAATTTCTGAACCACTTCATCAATTAATTGCTCAGAATAGCGCTCATTCACTAAATCAGGTTTCAGCACTCGCCTGCGAGTGTCTTCTGTGCCTTCTCCCAACTGAGTTAGCGATAGAAAAATATGCCGCACCGCTCCTTTTTGTGCTTCAGAAAACGACTCATACACCTGAGTCGCGCGTTTGCGAAGCGTCCCCATCACTCCACCCAGTTGGGCGTAAGTATTGAGGCGCAAACAGTTATCCGTGCGCTGCTTCCAAAGTTCCGTCAGCGTATACTGCAATAACGGCAAACTCCCCGGCGCATTTGCCACATCTCCCAGCATTTCTTCTACCAGTTCTGGCTCAATTTCTAGGTTGACTCGCTTGGCAGGTTCGACAATTGCCTGTCTCAATTCCTCTGGATTCATCGGCGTAACTGTGAACAAATTTTGCTGAATTTGTTGTGCCAGTCCGCTGTAGTCCTGTTCTAGGCATTTGCCAAAGAAATCTGCCCGCATTGCCAGGATGACGCAAAGACCTAACCCCCCAACCCCCTTCCCTGCGAGGGAAGGGGGAGCAGGAACATTTCGCCCCTCTCCTGCGAGGAGAGGGGACGGGGGAGAGGTTTCCCCCAGAATACAGGCAAAAAATTGCTGCCGTTCTGCCTTATCCCGACACAGGGTAAACGCTTCTTCAAACTGGTCAATTACCAACACTACCCGACTCGGCGAAGCTTGCACCAAACGCCGCAAACCCGTCGCACCCTTTTTAATTAAATCCTCCGCAACTCCCAACTGTTTCGCCCGTTCCACTGGCGACAAATTCGGGTCAACAAAAGCTAGTGCCAAACTTTGCAATGGATGCTCTCCCGGCTGCATAATATATGTCTGCCAAAGTTCGCTACCTGACAACTTGCGACCCAACTTTAATTGATGCAGCAACCCCGCCCGCAACACGGAAGATTTGCCATTACCCGACGCACCTAATATTGCCAGAAAATTACTCTGGCGTACTCGGTCGAGCAACTGATTGGTCAGTTTATCCCGTCCATAGAAATATTTGGGGTCTTCTTCATTGCAGTCAAAATAAGCCAACCCTTTGTAAGGACAAATCCCATTGGGAGATACTGTTACGACTGGCGCTGCTTTTTCCCACTGGCGAGTCAGGTTAATTTCTTGCCCAAAGTTGGTGAAAATGGGACGTTGGGTTTCACTTTTCAACTGCTGATTCAGGAAATCAATCAAAGTATAGTTGGTCACCCAACGGTCTGGACAGCGCTTGGGGTCAAGTCCTTGCAATAGTGCTTTCGTGAGGACGCTGTAAGGTTCGCTGATGTCTTGATAAGACACCTCGAATTCCCTGGAACCTGCTATGAAACACCGATCTCGTCCTTTCCCTGCCTCCCCCGGATTTGCTTCGTCAAAGTTGAGCAATTCGCCGCTGTAACAGCAATCTAGCCAAATTATTTGCTGTCGAATCGGACTTTCTTCCAGTAACCGACGTAACCATTGCAACGAGAGTCCCCAATTACTCAAATCAGGATTGACATCGCTGGTAGCCAAAAATCCTTCCTGAATTCCCCGATTTTTCCGCAGTCCATGCCCAGAAAAATAAAATAGTGCTGTATCTGGAATCGTCCTGCCTTCAGGGAGAAACAGTTGTACCAGTGCCTCTTCCAGTTCGTTGAGAGTTACCTTGGTTTTGCGACCGACGTGGATAATATTATCGGTTACAGCTTCTGGTATCCGTTTCACCCGGAATTCCCCAGAAGAGGTTAGCAGTTGCGCGATCGCTTCGGCATCTTCTGCTGGTGCATCCAACTTTTGTAAGTTGCTATAAGTATTAATGCCAACAACCAAAGCATCCCGACTCATAATATTTTAGATTTTAGATTTTAGATTTTAGATTTTGGATTGATGAAACTCTTGCCTCTGGGGAGTTACAGGATTTTGAACCAGCTCTGAGTATGAGAAACTTATCCCGCTGGGTTTGCCTAATAGCCTAACCGTGAAATAATAGATACCGCCAGATAAATAAACAAAATTTTATGACACAACTCACTCCCATCGAGTTAGAAGACGGAACGGTTATATATGTTGAAGCGACGGAAGATGTTAACGCTGTCCCCATCGATACGACTGAGGAACGAGGCAGAGTTAGAAAAGGGGGAAATGCTCAAACGATTAAATCATTTGAGGCAATAAAAGGAACGATTACTGCTTACACCAATTACACGCTAAATGCGTTTAAAGAGATTGCTAATGCCAATGTAGATAAAGTTACTCTAGAATTCGGCATCAAAATTGGCGGCGAAACGGGCATCCCCTACGTAACAAAAGGCACAGCAGAAAGCCACCTCAAGATTACAGTAGAGTGTTCGTTTCCTAAGAAACCGGAAAACGAAAATACCTAGCAATCGCAATTGGGTGCGGACTTACTCCCTTCGGTGCTAGAAGATTATCTACTTCTTCCTTCTTCTTCCTTCGCCTCTAATTCGCTAACGCGGTTAAATAGTAACTCAAGTTGCTAGTTATCTTGTACATAGCAGCTAATGGCTAATGGTTAATGGATCGATTGGTAAAAATCCAAGATTAGCAATTAGCAATTAGCAATTAGCAACGCCAAAGTTTATAACTAGCAACTAGCGTTAGTAGTAATTCTTCGGGTGGGAAAGGAGTAATTTTCCATCACCCATGCGCCATTCCCCTACAATTCAAACGATTCGCCGTAACTCTCGCCGTAACAAACTTGCTCTACATTAAAACGCCCGCCATACTGCTTGAAAGGTGGTGCTGCATAACCCAAACAAAGCAAACAGCAAACATCCACTTCTTCTGGAATCTTAAAAGCTTCCTTCACCTGGGCGCTAACAAATCCTTCCATCGGACAACTATCGACACCAAAACTTTTCGCCACAATCATAATATGTGCCACGGCTAACATCGTATGGCGATTTGTCCAAGCTTCAAGAGAATCAAAACAGGGTTTGTTTTCAAATAACCCTGGTATCTGCTGGCGCATCACATCTGCATAAGCATCATTCATCGCACCAGCATCTTTACCCAAGTCGATGATTGATTCGATGTATTCTGGAGTGGAAACTCTGCGATCGCCACAACAAATCAACACCACTGGCGCTTCCCCAACTTGTCGCTGATTGAAAGCACAAGCTTTGAGTTTTTCTTTACTTTCTTGTGCCCTCAGCACAATAAACCGCCAAGGTTGTAAATTGTAACCAGAGGGGGCGCGAATACCCAACCGCAGAACTTCTGCTAAAATTACTTCCGGAATTGCATCTGGACGAAACGCTCTTGCAGATCGACGTTGCTCAATAGATTCTTTTAAACCAATTGAGGGTTGCATTTCAACATTCATAACAATTTAAGATTTTAGATTTGAGATTTGAGATTTTAGAACTCAAGTTGCTAGTTAATAGTTGTGACATTGGTAATTGGTAATTGGTAATTGGATTGATTGGCTGTCTACTCTTGACAATTACCTATTACCCATTACCGATTACCACTGTCAAAGGATATAACTAGCAACTTGAGTTAGTAGTCCAGCAAGTTGATTTTCATGGGTTCCTAGTAGCGCTTCAGCGCTGAAATGCTACTACGAACCGCTCAAAACCATTTGGGCAAAACACTAGAGCCTGTTGCCCATCTTAATCTGAAATCTGCACTTCTTCAATCTAAAATTTTCTGGTTAAGCTAACCCAAGTTCCCTTTTGAGTAGGTTAATCGACTTGATACCGATGTAATTTTCGCAACAGATCAGTTTGGGAGGGCGGATAATATCTTCTCGCGCCTGGGCGACAATCGTTTTGACCGTGGAGAAACTAGCTTGATCGCTGATAATCGTGTGGGCGCTGCGAACCATCGCGTTGATTTTGTAGGTATCCTGTAACTGCGCCGTCATCACGAGCAAGTCTTCTCCCCGCAAACTGTGGATAATTACTTCAGACGCCCGCAAGATACCCGAACTGAGACTCACTAAGCCAACGCAGCTATCTTTGGGCATACTTCTGACTAACTGGATCTCCATGCTGTAGTCGTAGATGTCTACGGGGATGACGCGCACGGACTTGGGAGATGCGATCGCTTCGGCTTCTCCGATAAAATAACGACTGGTGACCACTGTCCCGGCTTGGGTTTGATCCAGAAACCTACTCAGTTGCTCTAACGCCACCAACTGTACGGGTATGCGAAGCGCTTGTTCTAGTTCTTGCACCATCAATTCTCCCACGCCGATGTCTTGGGTAGGAGCCGTGACGACTACCCGCGCACTACAGCGCAACCGCCAGTCTATTTCGCTTAAAAATAACTCCCTAGCTTGATTGAGCGAGCAACCTTCTGCCAGCAGTTTATCCAAGCTTTCCAGTACAATTTCGTAGGCTTGGGGATATTGTTCCAGAATCGGAGATTTGAGTCTACCGCCGCCTTCGTTACCTTGGGCGCGCACGTAAATACCCGAACCTGCTTGAGATTCGACTAACCCGATTTTTTCTAGTTGACGATATACCTTACTTATGGTATTGCGGTGCAGTCCCGTTTGCATTGCTAGCTGACGGGTGCTGGGGAGGCGGTGTCCCGGAGGAAATTGACGGGATGCGATCGCAAACCGTATTTGATTAAACAGCTGCGTTGAGGCAGGAATTTCACTATCAGGCTGAATATGAAACTGAATACTCATGTATAGCCTCCGGGATCGCCTTGGGAATAGGGGGAATAATTCGCCAAAAAATGGAATTAGTAAAGTTTTTTCTACTGATAAGTTTATGGCTATGCCCCAGGGGTTTAAGCGTTTGCTAGGGCGGTATTGTCTATACATGCATCATACTCAATGCTGAAATCGGTTAGATGACCAAAACGGGTGATTGTCAAGGAGGTAATAGGTAATGGGTAATGGGTGTAGGGGCACGGCATGGGACAATCGATTGATTTAACGTTCAATGTTGCTGATGCCGTGCCCCTACACAACAGGGCATGGGACAATCGATTGATTTAACGTTCAATGTTGCTGATGCCGTGCCCCTACACAACAGGGCATGGGAAAATCTATTGATTTAACGTTCAATGTTGCTGATGCCGTGCCCCTACACAACAGGGCATGGGACAATCGATTGATTTAACGTTCAATGTTGCTGATGCCGTGCCCCTACACAACAGGGCATGGGACAATCGATTGATTTAACGTTCAATGTTGCTGATGCCGTACCCCTACACAACAGGGCATGGGACAATCGATTGATTTAACGTTCAATGTTGCTGATGCCGTGCCCCTACACAATATCTTCAGGCGTCTTCGTTCGAGTTGCGGGCAGGGTTTCCCCGTTCGTCGTAATAGCGTTCAATTTGCTTACCGCCGCCTTCGACTTCGACTTCGTAAAAAGTACCCCGTGGCGTTAGTTCAATCTCGCGTTTTTTTATTTTGTAGCCGGGGTATTCTTTTTTAACCCGATTGAGTACTAAAGTGGAAAACTGATTTTCTGGTACTTCGTATTCGGTTTCTAACCATCTTCCGTCTTTTGAGAATTCAGCTTCGTACTCGATGCCATTTTTTTGGAAAATAGCTTCATAGCCATAAGGTTGGGATTCCCAACGGGGAGTTACACCCGGATATTTGGCAGCAAAAGCACTTTGGACTGAAGGGGGGACTTGGGTAGACTGAGTGTTGCTGGCTTTGTTACACGCAGTTAGCATCAGGGTTGATGATATTCCCCCGATGACAGCTAAGCTACCTAAGCGAGACTTAAAGAGTCGGTGTAGAAAGAAATGTGCCATAGCGATCGCTTCAATCATCTCCTAGTTAACAAAATATGGAATTCACCTAGGCTCTGGCACGGTCAGATTCCAGAAAAGCCATAAAATAGATTGGGCAATCGTTCCTTATCGTCTCATAATGGCAGACCTAGAGATTACCACGGCTAAAGTTATTGTCCCCAACGGCGATGTGCTTCTTGATGCTTACCTAGCAACGCCAAATGGGGAAGCGCCATTTCCAGGTGTTATCGTTATCCAGGAGATCTTTGGCGTCAACGCCCATATCCGGGAAGTAACCGAGAGAATAGCTAAAGAAGGGTACGTTGCGATCGCACCCGCTATCTACCAACGCCTCGCCCCCGGTTTTGAGACGGGTTACACCCCAGAAGACATTAAAATTGGCAAGGAATACAAGGAACAAACCAAAGCATCCGAATTGCTTAGGGATATTCAAGCCACAATTGATTACCTCAAAACCCTGCCTGTTGTCAAGCAAGATAATTTTGGCAGCATAGGTTTCTGTTTTGGCGGTCACGTTGTCTACCTCGCCGCTACCCTAAACGATATTAAAGCCACCGCGTCGTTCTACGGAGCTGGTATTACCAATTGGACTCCCGGCGGCGGCGAACCCACTATTACCCGGACAAAAGATATTAAAGGCACTCTCTACGCTTTCTTTGGCATGGAAGATGCTAGCATTCCGGCGGCACAAGTTGACCAGATCGAGGCAGAACTAGAGAAACACCACATTCCCCATCGGGTCTTCCGCTACGATGGAGTAGACCACGGGTTCTTTTGCGATCATCGCGGTAGCTACGATGCTACAGCTGCTGCGGCTGCTTGGACTGAAGTAAAGCAATTATTTCAGACGAAGCTAGCAGCGAGTTGACGCAATCCAAACTGTGGCATAGCCATTAATTGAATTATTCAAACACTCATGAACGCCAAAGCAACACCTTCCCCAGCAGACAAGTCTTCCTTTTCTAGGGACGATTTTGCCAAAGCCCTAGAACAACAAGAATACCATTTTGAAAAAGGACAGGTTGTTCGGGGTAAGGTGTTTGAATACGCATCCGATGGTGCTTATGTTGACATAGGTGGCAAATCGCCAGCATTTCTGCCTGAAAGAGAAGCTTCTTTGAAAACGGGAACCCCTTTGTCCCAATTGCTACCGTTGAATGAGGAACGGGAATTCTTGATTGTCAAAGAGCAAGATGCGGAGGGTCAGGTAACGCTTTCCTTGCGACAGCTGTTAGTCAAGCAAGTTTGGGATAAATTAGCCGAAATGCAGGAAAGCGGACAAAACGTGCAAGTGCGTGTCACTGGAGTGAATAAAGGTGGCGTCACGGTGAACGTGCAAGGAGTAAGGGGGTTTATTCCGCGATCGCATCTCCTCGATAAAGATAATTTAGAGCAATTGATCGGTCAACCCCTCAACGTTAGCTTCCTAGAATTCAATCGCGAAACCGAAAAACTGGTGATGTCTCAGCGCTTAGCTTCTCAATCTGCCCGGTTCAGCGAAATAGAATTAGGACAGTTGGTAGAAGGCAAAGTTACCAATATCAAACCTTTTGGTTTATTCGTTGATATGGGCGGCACGACGGGGTTGCTGCACATTAAACAAATCAGCCAAAATTACATCGAAAACCTGCAAAATTTATTTCAAATTGGGCAGCCAATTAAAGCAGTCGTAGTCAATTTAGATCAAGGACAAAGCCGAATTTCCCTCTCAACTAGGGTGTTGGAAAATTACCCAGGAGAAATGCTAGAAAATATGGCTGAAGTAATGGCTTCAGCCGATGCGCGTGCAGAAAGGGCGCGGAAAAATATTGTGTGATAGAGTAAGTTGCTAGTTATAAACATTGGGCGTTGCTAATTGCTAATTGCTAATTGCGAGAGAGCTTTATAAGCATTTTTCCTAATTTAGCCATTAGCCATTAGCCCTTAGCCGCACGTTTGAGATAACTAGCAACTTGAGTTAATAGCTAATAGCTAATGGCTGGTAGAGATGGATATTTCCACGAGCAATTAGCAATTAGCAATTAGCAATTAGCTATTTCAGTTATAACTAGCAACTTGAGTTATTATCAGTTGAGGTTTGGTTGATTCAATTGTTTGCACTTAGCCTCAGCTAAATTATAAGCCTCTAAATATTCTTTTGGTCCCAACATCTGGTCACCATAATATTCGTAAGGCTGCTTGCCGTAAACTGGTAAAGGATCGTCCTCTGGATAGTCTTCTTTTGCTTCTTCGACGGCGGCTTTTAGTTCCTCGACGGTGAGGCGGTGTGCTGGAAAGTAGTAGAGTTCTTGGGCATTTTTGTGCAAGTGGGGTAAATTTGGATCTATTATGCGTTCACGAAGTGTGCCGTCAGGCATATCGCTAGCCTCAATCCAAGCATGTTCCACAGGTTTATACGGCTTTCCACCAAAGGCTAAAAAGCCTTGAACGTAAATTGCTCCTTCAGTAGCCAAGGCTGCATTATAAGCGTTATCAAAATGGTTTTTAGCCTTGCTTTTAATCTGTTTTGCAATTTGCAGAGAAGCGGTTTCATCAAGTATTTTGTCCATCATATTGTGTCTTACTTAACCAATTATATGATCTCCGGTCGATTACCCACGATCGTGCGCCGGGACACGGCATTATTAACGTTATCTGTTTGTCCGAGATATCACTGATGCCGTGTCCCTACCCAACGACTCTGTGAGGTTTTTTATTATGGGCAATTCAACGGACATGATATTACCCATTACCCATTACCAATTACCAATTACCAATTACCCATTCCCTATCTTAGAATTTGTTCGATCGTTCGATTTGCTTGGGATTCGTAACTGCCACCGAATAAATTAAAGTGATTGAGAATATGATAAAGGTTATAAAGCATTTTGCGGCGCTCGTAACCTTTATCCAAAGGCCAAACTTCATTGTAACCGCGATAAAAAGCTGCGGGAAAACCGCCAAACAATTCGGTCATCGCCAGATCGGTTTCGCGATCGCCATAATAAGTAGCAGGGTCGAGAATCACGGGTTCTCCCGCTGCGGTAACAGAAGCATTCCCCGACCACAAATCCCCATGTACGAGGGATGGTTGAGGTTGATAATCTGCTAGCAGTTTGGGAATCGCTTCTAATAAGCGTTCTCCCTGTGTAAAATAACCGCCCCGTCGCGAGGCTAACTTTAATTGATACCCGATGCGATGTTGGGTAAAAAATTCCGCCCAATCCGCTGTCCAAGTATTAATTTGCGGCGTTGAACCAATCGTATTATTGCGTTCCCAACCAAAGCCTTTATTGCTAGTCGCTTTGTGCATTGCTGCTAAATTGCGCCCCATTTCTTCCCAAGCATTTGTCCCGCCGCTGCGACCCAATTCTAACCATTCCAATACAATGTAAGCCGAATTATCTACCGTACCGCAACAAATTGGTTTGGGAACGCGGATAGTATGGGTATTCCACATTTGTTGCAGTCCCAGCGCTTCGGCTTCAAACATATCAACCAGGGAGGCTTGATTGAGTTTGACAAAATAAGTTACAGCGCCGTTAGAAACTGCATAACCTTGGTTAATGCAACCTCCCCCAACAGATCGGCGCTGCTGTACTTCAAACGGTTCGACCGTTTTCTGGCTGATGTGTTCGGCGATTTTTGTCCACATGGGGTAATTGCTAATTGCTAATTGCTAATTGCTAATTGTCAGGATTATACAACAAAGACAAATACTGCCATTATCGATTAGCCATTAGCCATTAGCCATTAGCACTTCCCGGTTTAACTGCAACAATCCCGTAAGCTTCTGGTGATAAGTAACGGTTAGCAGCTAATTGCAAATCGGCTTTATTCAACGCTTGAATGCGGGCGGGGTAATTGAGAACTGGGGCTAAATCGCTTACCATTGATTGATAGTAGCCGTACATTCCGGCGCGATCGCTTGGCGTTTCGTTGGCAAATACGAAGCGATTCGCGACTTGCGTCCTGACGCGGGCGATTTCTGCTTTGGTTACGGGTGCGGTTTGGATTTCGCGGATGTGGGAAGCGATCGCATTTTCCACTTCGGCTAAATTCTCCACCGGCAATTGCGCGGAAATATAAAACGTCCCCTGAATTTGATTGGTCATATTGCTAGCAGAAATATTAGTAACCAATCGCCGATTTTCCCGCAAATCTTTCACCAAACGCGATGTCCGCCCGCTGCCTAAAATTGCTGCCAAAACATCTAGCGCATAAGTTTGGTGCAAATCGGTTAATCCAGGCACGCGCCAAATCATCATCAGCCTTGCCTGTTGTAAGCTGCTATCAATGTATTCCCGGCGCACAATTTCTTTAAAAGGCTGTTCTGGTTGGGTAATTGGTAATTGGTAATCTGTAATCGGTGATGGGTGAGATGCTTTTTTATCCCCGATTCCTTCTGCCACAATTCCGATTAATTCTTCTACAGGCAAATTCCCTACTGCTACGGCTGTTATTGACTGGGGTTGATACCATCTGGCGTGGAAATCACGCATCTGCTGGGGTTTCAGCGCCTCTATCACCGATACTGGCCCCAATACCGGGCGTCTATAGGGTAGCACTTCAAACGCCGTTTCAATCGTCCGCTGATAGGTACGACGGCGGGGATTATCATCAGAACGACGAATTTCTTCTAATACTACGAATCGCTCGCGCTCAAACGCTTCGTCGGGGATGCTGGGGTTTAGCACCACGTCGATTTGCAACGGCGCTAGCTTGGCAAAATCTTGCGGCGCACTCGTGATGTAATAGTGGGTGTAATCCTGGCTGGTAGAGGCATTGGTAACCGCGCCTCGCTCCTCAACTAAACGCTCAAACTCACCGCTTGCCAAGCGCTCTGTTCCTTTGAAGATCATATGCTCCAAAAAGTGAGCCATGCCGTTGATCTCGTCGGATTCTACAGCCGAGCCAACATTTAACCACAGACTCAGGTTTACCGCTTCCACTGGCATCTGTTCCGCCACAATTGTCAATCCGTTGTCGAGTCGGCGGATGGTTGGCGCGTTAAGCGGTGGAGTTTTGAGCAAGGTTGAGGTCATTTGCGATTTTGCACGGATTAATACTTCTTCAATCTTAGCGATTCTTCACATGGGGGATATCACTCTCATCAGTTAATTCCCCCGTTCTCTATAAAAGCTATCAGGAATTTTTATTGAAACTTATTCTCAATTAGTTGCATTTGCGTGTAATCTCTAAGTTATGCAATTGAATATCTTTTGCAACAAGCTGCGGAGGAGGTATAGCACGTGGCAAGCATTTGCTCGCGCAGTCCTGCGTCATTGCAGGAAGGTGCAGATAAGGTTCCCCGTTGGGTGAGAGGATCTATGCGCTCGCACCAGCAAAATCAAGCGCTAGGTGCCGCAGTCGAGTACGCGGTTGTGCTGTTATTTGAATATCTTTCTCACTAATCACGCAAAACTACAGGAGAGTCAATGTCAACAAAGATTGGTTTGTTTTACGGCACCCAAACAGGGAAAACTGCCGATGTAGCTGAAATGATTCAGAAAGAACTGGGCGAGAGTGTCGTAGACTTGCACGACATCGCCGGGGCGCAGAAAGAAGACTTGGAAGGCTACGAATATTTAATTATTGGTTCGCCAACTTGGAACATCGGGGAATTGCAAAGCGATTGGGAAGGATTTTTCCCAGAGTTGGACGAGATTGATTTCAGCGGGAAAAAGGTAGCTTATTTTGGTGTCGGCGACCAAATGGGATACCCGGATAATTTTTTAGACGCGATGGGTATCCTCGCCGAAAAAATTGCAGAACGCGGTGCAACGCGAATCGGTGATTGGCCTACATCAGGTTACGACTTTAACGACTCCAAGGCATTAGAAAACGGTAAATTTATTGGCCTTGGAATTGATGAAGATAATCAGTCAGAAATGACTGAAGCGCGCATCAAAACTTGGGTAGCTAAAATCAAGAAAGACTTCAAAGTTTGATGTCAGATAGCAGTCTGAAATTTTTGACAAAGAGGTAAACGTGACAACAATTTCTCAACGCAGTCCTTTATCGGTAGAGCAAGATGCTGCTGAAGTTCCCTGGTGGGCTGGTAATTTTCGACTCACAAACTTATCGGGAAAATTACTAGGCGCTCACGTGGCTCATTCCGGTCTGATTGTATTATGGGCTGGAGCCATGACCTTATTTGAGTTGGGTCATTTTAATCTTGATCAACCGATGTACGATCAAGGATTAATTTTGCTACCCCATCTCGCCTCCCAAGGTTGGGGTGTGGGTGCTGGGGGTGCAGTTGTAGATACTTACCCCTACTTCGTCATTGGCGCATTGCATCTAATTTCATCTGCCTTTTTAGGTTTGGGCGGGATTTTTCATTCGCTTAAAGGTCCCGAAACCTTAGAAAAGAAAGTTCCGGCTTTCGGTTACGCTTGGGCAGATACTAACAAAATGACCAATATTTTGGGCATTCATTTAGTTCTATTGGGGTTGGGTGCATTTCTTTTAGTTGCGAAAGCAATGTACTTTGGCGGCTTGTACGACCCAGCGGTGGAAAATGTGCGGGTAATTGCTAACCCGACATTGAATCCAGCGGTGATTTTTGGCTATTTGTTTGGCGCAGTTGGCAAATTTTGGCTTGCTGGTGTTGACAACTTAGAAGATGTTGTCGGCGGTCATATTTGGCTCGGTGCTATCTGCATTGCTGGGGGGATTTTCCACATTGTGACTAAACCTTTTTCTTGGACGCATTCGTTATTTGTTTGGTCTGGGGAAGCTTATCTATCTTACAGTTTGGGCGCATTAGCGCTAATGGGTTTTATCGCTACCCTGTTTGTTTCGGTAAATACTACCGTTTATCCCGAAGTATTTTACGGCCCTGCTTTGGTAATTCGGCAAGGTATTGTGCCTTACTTTTCTTCACCCGATCCGGATTTAGTAACTGCGCGGACTTGGTTAGCTAATACGCACTTTTGGTTAGCATTCTTCTTCTTGCAAGGTCATATTTGGCACGCCTTGCGATCGCGCGGACTTGACTTTCGCAAAGGTCGCATCAGTCCAGAAGCAGTTCTGCCTCAACCACAATAACTATGGACTTACCCAGGCGGTGTCAGAAACCCGGTTTCTTCGTAGATTTTTCGTGACAAAGATCGAACCTTTGTCAAAGAAACCGGGTTGCTATAGGTAAGTAACTGAAAAAACCAAAGTCTCAAGGAATTTAAACCCATGACCGCAGTAATTTCTGATAGCCCTTACCAAAAGAAAATACCCAACGTTGGTTGGTGGTCGGGCAATTTTCGCCTAGTTAACTTGTCGGGAAAATTACTAGGCGCCCACGTCGCCCATGCTGGATTGATTGTATTTTGGGCGGGTGCGATGACGTTGTTTGAAATATCGCGCTTTAATCCAGACTTACCGATGTACGAGCAAGGGTTAATTTTGTTACCCCATTTAGCAACTCTCGGTTTCGGTGTTGGGGCTGGTGGTGAAGTTATTGACACCTATCCCTATTTTGTCATTGCGGTTTTGCATATCATCCCTTCAGTTATTTTGGGGGCTGGTGGTATTTATCACTCGCTTTTGGGGCCTGAAGTTTTAGAAGATAACCCAACTTTGGCGGGCTTGTTCGGTTATGACTGGAAAGACAAGGACAAGATGACGACAATTTTGGGAATTCACTTGACAATTTTAGGCTTAGGTGCGTGGCTTTTGGTCGCAAAAGCAATGTTTTGGGGTGGAGTTTTTGACCCTTGGGCTGCCCCTGGCGGCGATGTGCGAATTATCAATCATCCAACGCTGAATCCTGGAACAATTTTTGGTTATTTGTTCGGCGCGCACGGTTCAGAAGGAATGGCGTCGGTTGATAATTTAGAAGATGTTATCGGCGGTCACATTTGGGTGGGTTCGCTGTGCATTTTAGGTGGTTTTTTCCACATTTTGACCAAGCCTTTTATGTGGGCAGAACGGGTTTTAATTTGGTCTGGAGAAGCGTATCTGTCCTATAGCATCGGCGCGATCGCATACATGGGCTTTCTCGCCGCCTACTTCGTTTCGGTCAACAATACCGTCTATCCGGAAGTATTTTACGGCCCCGTTGGCACTTTAGAAGCCTCTACAGGCTTGGTTTCTGCCCGAGGATGGTTAGCAAGTTTCCACTTTGTCCTAGCAGTCCTATTCCTCTGCGGTCACATTTGGCACGCCATTCGCGCCCGTGGTGCAGCCGCTGGTTTTGACTTCAAAAAAGGTGACATGGTTCGACCAGCAGGAAACCCCGAAACAGGGAACCTTGCCACTCCAATCAACTCTTCCGATCTTACCTTGAACTTTCTGAAAAACTTGCCAATTTACCGTCAGGGTTTATCTTCGCTGTCGCGCGGTTTAGAAATTGGCATGGCGCACGGTTACTGGTTAATTGGCCCCTTTGCTAAATTAGGGCCATTAAGAGATTCTGAAATCGCTAACTTAGTGGGTTTGTTATCCGCATCGAGTTTAATTGTGATTCTGACAGTTGGTCTATCGATTTACGGCAGCGTCACGTTTGTGCAGCGGTTGGAAACATTGCCTCGCCCCACGTTTGCAAAAACAGTTCCCAACGTGCCAGAAACGCTTCAAACAATAGAAGGATGGAGTCAGTTTTCTGTCGGCTTCTTGATTGGTGGTGTTGGGGGAGCGTTCTTTGCTTATCTGATCTTAAATAACCTGAGTTTGTTCCAAGATATTTCCAATAGCTTAGGTTAACAAGCAACAAGTTTGGTGTCGTCAGAGGTAGCACAACTAACTGTGCTACCTTTTCTTATATATAACTTAAGGTGGTAATGGGTAATTGGTAATGGGTAATTGGATTCATTGGTGGTGTAATCTTGACAATTACCCATTACCCATTCAGAAACCCGGTTTCAGAGTTAATTTCTCGCTGTCAAAACCACGATTTTTCAGAGAAACCGGGTTTCTTTGTCGTTGGATGTAACTAGCAACTTACTTTATATAGCGATCGCTGTAAAAAAAGTATGTCCTGGGTATGGGGTAAGGATCAAACTGAATTCTGAAAATGGTAGGCAATCTCTCTTTGTTACCCAAGGATTGCACTTCATGGAACCACAACAACTGAGTCAAGAACTGCGCGAGGGAAAAAATCCCCACATGACCCGTCGGCGGGCGATTATCGGGTTGTCTATGTTTGGGGGTTCGATGGGACAACTCGTGACGCTTTACCAGACGGGGATAGTCAATCACTTACCCGATCCGCCGGGGCAGAAGCTTTTCGATGCTGATCGCGTCGATGCATCTAACTATGCTTACAGCCGATTTAACTCACCCGATGGCCCGATAATGGTGGTTAATTACGCCCTCACAGCTTGGCTAGCTGCTGCTGGTGGACTTGACCGCGCGAGGCGCAATCCGCTTTTACCAATTGCAATGGGTATCAAGCTGGTGTTAGATTCTGCGATCGCTGTCGAATTAGCGCGGGAAGAGTGGGCAGAAAACAAAGCATTTTGCGAATACTGCCAAGTGGCGACGCTAGCTTCTTTGGCGTCGTTAGTGCTGGCAGTACCAGAGATTCTTACCGCTATTCGCACTCTCAAAGGAGAAAAGAACGTCGCCCCAGACGCCAGCACCCAGTAATACCAATTTCCCTGGAAAATGCTACACATCAAAATGTACCGATTGTAGGGGCGGGTTTTACCAATAACGTTTGTCAGGAACAAACACAATAGAAGTAAACCCGCGCAGCCCCAAGTGTTTCGCATTGATGGGAAAACGGTATAATATCGATTCCGGTTATATCTGAATCATTGCTAGGGACTAAGGCTAAAGAAAAACTTTGCGCTGGCGATCAAACTTGCTCACGCCCTGTCCCTACAACGGTATAATATCGATTCCGGTTATATCTGAATCATTGGTAGGGACTAAGGCTAAAGAAAAACTTTGCGCTGGCAATAAAACTTGCTCACGCCCTGTCCCTACAACCAATTTTGATCGTTACAAGAACAATTGACTCTTGTGGGATGGGCATCCTGTTTGTCCATCTGAAAAATTGACTCTTGTGGGATGGGCATCCTGTTTGTCCATCTGAACAATTGACTCTTGTGGGATGGGCATCCTGTTTGTCCATCTGAACAATTGACTCTTGTGGGATGGGCATCCTGTTTGTCCATCTGAACAATTGAC
>NZ_JBHFNP010000261.1:0-16664 GCF_041929235.1 Microseira sp. BLCC-F43 | reverse complement strand
GATGACGGAAGTTGCCAGTCAATGTATCTTGGCGAGGCTGATGATTAAAGCTTTGGGACGACCAGGGGTAGACAATGATATGGAGTTAGTTGGATCGGGGGAGGAATGGGAAATCCTCTGGACTCAACCAAAGCTGACGATCGAGGAAACCAGAGAATTGGTTGCGCTGGCGATCGCACCACCCCCTGCTAAAATCCCATCACATTCTTGATGTTAGAGATAATCATCAAGATCCACCTCAAGGGTACAGTCAGAAGTCGGTTTCGCAACGCAAGTCAGCACGTACCCTTGGGCAACTTGTTTTTCGCTTAAAAACATCTGTTCAGACTGATCCACCGTCCCAGAAATGATTTTTCCTTGACAGGTAGCGCAAGCACCCACAACGCACTCGAAAGGAATTTTTATCCCATGTTCAGCCGCTTCTCCCAGAATCGACTCACTATCTGGAACGTCAATCGTTTGTTGGAAACCTCTGCCAGCGTTGATTAAAGTAACCTTGTATGTTGCCATAAATAGCTTTCCTTCTCTTCAATTATGATTTCCCATGAAAAAGAATGCTGTTGTAGCAATCAATACGTTCCGCAAAAAACTTAAGTCTGAGGGCAATAGATTCTCTCCTCCCCTCCTCTGCGTCCTCTGCGTCCTCTGCGGTTCAATTTAACAACGCTTTAAACGAGTCAACAAAACCACCATCTCATCCACCCCTTGACGTAGCGGTGCAACCGACTGCTCCGATTGATTCACAATAATACTAAAAACTACCGTCTGATAATTCGGCGCATCCACATATCCAGATAAAGCCGTATTACCGCTTAACGTGCCTGTTTTCGCTTGTACAATCCCTTGGGCAAGTGTATTTTTAAACCGATTTCTCAGGGTGCCGCTAACTCCTGCAACGGGTAAAGATGCGCGAAAAATATTGAATTCTGGCAATCTTGCCATCGCTTTTAAAGCCTGCACCAATGCTTCTGGAGAAACTAAATTGTGACGCGAAAGACCAGAGCCATCTGCCAGCACGTAACCCGATGCATCTACTCCCAATTGGGTTAAAGTATCTTTGACTACAGTTAAACCCTCTTCGGCAGAATTGGGAGAATTACTATTACGAGAAACCCCTAGCGCTCGCAACAACACCTCTGCATACAAATTATTACTCGGCTGATTCGTATCCGCAATTAATTTGGATAAGTTTGGCGACTCCACAAAAGCTAATTCCGCTTCATTTCCATTCCCAGCTTTAGACGTAACTGAAGCTTGTGCAACCGTAATCCCTTCTGCTGCTAAAGCAATCCGCAAATGTTGCAAAAAATACTTCCCCGGGTCTCGAATTGCCAAAAATTGCGTCACGGGTTTAGAATCAACGGCTAATTGCCCCCGAATTTGCAACACTGGCTGACCCAAAATGCCGTTAACTTCAGCCGAACTTTGCATCCCACTGGCGACGGTAACCGATTGGTTTTCTAACACCCACTGTAGCGCGGCTAAAGGTTCACCCCAAACCGCTTTTAAAGGTTGTCCTACTTCTTGCGGCGAAAGCGTTAGCGCCATCGTATTTTGATTTAAAATTAAACTATTGACAGAAACTCCATAATATGCATATAAATCTCCCCATTCCCATTCCGGGTTAAGCAGTTGTCCTTGAAAGTAACCATCTTCCACAATTAACTGCTTTACCTGGCGAATTCCCCGACGCTTCAGGTGTTGTGCTAAATCTCTTAACTGTGCATCCGTCAAGCTGGGATCTCCCCGCCCCACGACGCGCAAGACTTCTTCGCTACCATAAATAGAAGTGCGAATGCGATAGTTTGCACCCAATAGGCGTAAAGCAACGGCAGTTGTCAATAGTTTGACGTTAGACGCGGGGATAAAATAACGGTTGGCTTCGCGGGTGTATAAAGTTTGACCATTAGATAAAGTTTGGATCGACATGCCCCAGCGGGCGCGGGAGAATTGGGGACGAGAGGCAATCCCATCTATCGCCCCTGGCAATTCGCTTGGACATATCGACTCAGACTGACGCGGCGTTGCGGCGACGCGGTGACGCGGGGAAAGTATTTGAGCATTTGCACTCGCCACCTGTCCGCTTATCCACTGCGTTGCGATTAAAAGGATGAGAAAGTTCCAAGATTTCCCAGTGTTACTCAAGCGTTGAAACGTCATCAAAAGCAAGATTCAGGCTATTTTTAAGCATAAACCAATATTTTGACACAGGGGTTGCTTCTCCCTCTCCCTACTCAACTTCCAGCACTACAATACTTGGCAATACCTTTATTTGAGTATTTTCACAGGCTGCATCATGTCTAAGGTTACACCTGCCAACCGCGAGTTTAAGTCAACGGGGGAATTTGAGCTAATTCTGCTTAAAGAAGAATACTTTTTCATCCAAAACACTATTGAAGATTACAATCGACAAATCTGGGTGATTAAAGCCCTCGGCATTACCGGGACGGGTGCTGCTATCGCCCTAGCACTGCAAGAAAAGCAAGGTCTGATTGCTTTACTCGGTTGTGCTATCCCCGCGTTCTTCTGGGTGCTAGAAGGTCAGTGGAAGCACTTCCAGCGCGGTTTTTACCCCCGCGCCGCCGAACTTGAACGTATTTTGGTCACTGAGTATAATCTACGCGGCCCTGCTATATTTGGCGACTGGATTCGCGTCTTTAAGCGCACTAACAAACCAAAACGCAACGGCTTGCTTTGGGATGGTATCCTCAATCCCAGCGTCTTCATCAGCTACCTGCTGGAAATTGGCTTTCTGTTAATGCTCTCTATTGTCAAGCTTCGCTGACATTTTGGCCGCCGATCCTACTTGTCGGTGGCAAGTTGTAGTCGTTATGAGTATGATTTAAATATGGGAATGACACCTAGGAATTGCCAGCTGCTCGATCCAAGCGGACTGAGCGTTACAATTCTAAAGTCATGAGGAAATATAGCCAGCAGCGAAGAAAAGTTTCAGCTTAAAGATCAACGAGGAAACTATGACCGCTACACTTGAAACCCAACAAACTGGATTAGTGACAGCGCTTAACCGCCAACAAGCGAATGCTCTGATAGCCTATCTCAATTACAAAAAATACCACTGGCTGACCTTTGGACCATTATTCCGCGACATTCATTTGTTGTTTGAGGAACAAGGCGGCGAAGTGTTTGCGATGATAGACGAGTTAGCAGAACGCAGCTTAATGATTGATGGTAGTCCAGTTGCCGACCCGGCAGAATATATTCCCACAGCAACGGTAACGCCATCGGCGGGTAAACTATCGGTGCGGGAGATGATTGCAGAAGCGATTGCCACCCACGAGTTAATTATCGCCGAAATGCACAAAGATGCAGATGCAGCAGCTACCGCTGGCGACATCGGTACGGCAGATCTTTATACTCGACTCGTGCAAGTTCACCAAAAACACCGTTGGTTCTTGAAAGAAATGCTCAAGAAAGGTGACGGTTTGACATCGTAGAATTGACATCTTGCAGGGGAGGCTCTTGCCTCCCCCACTCGTTCCCAGGCTCAGCCTGGGAACGAGAATCAATGGGATTGCAAACAGCTAATGGCTAAATCGGAAAAAATGCAAAATTAGCAATTAGCAATTAGCAATTAGCATTATGATTGCGCTCGCACATCTAAACTATCGCGCAAACCATCACCCAACAAATTAAACGCGAGGACAGTCAGGGTAATAAACAAACCGGGGAAAATAGTAGTCCAAGGGGAAGTGAGAGAATAACCGCTTTTAAAAGCATCTGCCAACATCGTGCCTAATTCTGGAGTTGGGGGTTGTGCCCCTAAACCCAAAAACCCCAAACCAGCTGCTTCTAGAGTAGCAGTGCCGATGGAGAGAGTTGCTTGTACTACTAAAGGTGCAAGACTTCCAGGCAAGATGTGGTAAAAAATAATGCGGGTGGGAGACGCACCCAAAGCTTGAACCGCCAGGACAAATTCTTGCTCGCGTAAGGATAGTACCATACTGCGGGTTAAGCGGATATAAATCGGGATTTGGACGACAGCAACAGCAAGCATCGCACTTTGCAGACTGGGGCCGGATACAGTTACGATAGCGATTGCCAGCAATATCGATGGAAAAGCCAATAAAATATCCGTCACCCAGCCGATCGCAATCTCAATTTTGCCCCGGAAATACCCTGCCACCAGTCCCAAAAATAACCCAATTATCAAACCCAAACCTACAGATACCACACCAACGGTGAGGGAAGTGCGTAACCCATACCATACCAAAACTAAAATATCCCGTCCCAAACCATCAGTACCAAACCAATGTTGAACGCTTGGCGGTTGCAACCTGATTTGAAAGTTCCTGTCTGTAGCCTGGTCGTAGGGATATAAAATAGGCGCAAACAGCGCTAATAATGCGATTATCAGCGTCAAGATCAAGCCTATCTTGCCCGACGTAGATTGCCAAAACCGTTGAAGTGCATTCACCTGTTCGTAGAATAGTAGGGTGCGTTAACGCAGTGTAACGCACCCTACCAAGATCGCCATCGTAGGGTGCGTTAAAGCAGTGTAACGCAGCCAACCAAAATCACAATAGTAGGGTGCGTTAAAGCAGTGTAACGCACCCTACCAAAATCACAATAGTAGGGTGCGTTAAAGCAGTGTAACGCACCCTACCAAAATCACAATAGTAGGGTGCGTTAACGCAGTGTAATATCATGTCCGTTAGCAAAGGTTGTGTATAGTTGTTTATGCTGTAGGGGCGGGTTTTACGAGATATGTTTAAACGCAGCGCAAAAGATAAATAAACCCTTCCTTTGCTTACGCTACCGATGCTTAAGGACATGATATAATACCAAATCCGGGTTCTAAACCCCCTTTATTTTATAGCCCGCTACGCCTTGCTTTGAATGCAATAGCCGCGACTTTAGTCGTTTGGCATAAAGAGGGTAGTTAACCCGGATTTGGTGTAACGCACCAAACCAAAGCAGGTGCGTTACGCTGGCGCTAACGCACCCTACGGGATAACGTTATTTATACTGAATCCTTGGAGCGAAAAAGATATAAAAAATATCAACTATAAGATTAATAATGACAAAAGTTACGGATACAAATACCACACCTCCTTGTACAACTGGATAATCTCGCGCCAGAATTCCCTCATATATCCACGAACCAATTCCCGGCCAAGAAAAAATTGTTTCAGTTAAAATAGCGCCGCCAAGCAGCGTGCCGAATTGCAAACCAATAGTCGTAATGATGGGTAAAAATGCGTTTTTTAGCCCATGTTGGAAAATTACCAAATATTCGGGTAATCCTTTAGCCCTGGCGGTGCGGATATAATCTTGAGATAAAACTTCCAGCATGGCACTGCGGGTAATTCGGGCAATAATGGCTAAGGGAATTGTTCCCAAAGTTATTGCTGGTAAAATTAAATGAGATAGCACATCTTGGAGTAAGATTATATCCAATTTTAAGATTGAATCGAGGAGGTAAAAGCCAGTAATCGGCTGAAAAGTAAATCCGGTGTCAACGCTAATTCTGCCGCTGGGAGGGAGCCATTGTAAGTTAACTGCAAATAGGTAAATTAATAGCAGTCCTAACCAGTAAACTGGCAGAGATACGCCAATCAAAGAGCCGCTCATGGTTAAATTATCTAAGAAGCTATTTTTACGGATGGCGGCGAAAATCCCAGCCGGAATTCCTAGAAAAATAGCTATTAACATGGCGGCGACGGATAATTCAAAAGTAGCGGGAAAACGGTTGCTAATTTCCTCAATAATGGGAATACCGCTGAGGATGCTCGTGCCGAAGTCAAGGCGTGCTATGTTAGCTAGAAAAACGAGGTATTGTAGCGGTAAAGGCTGATTTAAACCCAAGCGCTGTCTCGCGGCTTCAATTTGTTCTGGTGTGGCTCTTTCTCCTAATAGTACAGTGGCTGGGTCGCCGGGAATCAGATGCAGCAGTCCGAAGACTAAAAGCGTAATTCCCAACAAGACTGGTATTAGACTCAGCAAGCGTTTGACGATATATTTCCACATGGGTAATGGGTAATGGGTAATGGGTAATTGCTAATTGCTAATTGCTAATTGCTAATTGCTAGAAAAGTTAGTCTTCCCCTGAGTAACATTTTCTGTAAGTTTATCACCTTGGGAAGTATAGCCATTAGCCATTAGCAATTTACTAATTTTGTACCTGGGTATGAAGTTTGGGAGAAGGACAGGGTGCAACATTATACTGTAAAGATACCGCCTATTTTGGTATGATATCGTTTCCAGTTGCATCGGAATTACTCAACCCAGTCACGGCAATGAGCAATTAGCAATGAGCAATTAGCAATTAGCATCCCGATCCAACCGCATTTTATCTGACAAATGTTTCGGTTTTAGCCATGAATGGAACGGATTGACTAAGTTCTGGTTCAGCTGACTGAATGTGTTTTTCTAAGAGTTCAAAATTGCGGATATTTGCCTTAAAGAAGGCGTCGAATATATCCCCGATTAAAGGTATCGTGCCGACGGTTGCTTCGATGCCGAGGTTGATGAGCATTTTGAGGAAAATTTTAGGCGGCAATCTGAAGCGGGCGGCTAAATAAATCATATAAGCTGAAAGTGCCGTACTGACTAAATCTCCTGCCCCCGGTACTAAGCCAATTATCGGGTCCCAACCAAAGCGAAAGTTTGTTCCCGGAATTTTAAAGGCACTATCCAACCAGCGGCTGAATTTACGGATGCGGTTGAGTTCGGCGATGCGTTGGACTTGGTTCATGGTTTGGTTGATTAGTCGGTTAGATTGTCTTAAATTAGATTCCGCAGTTGGAACTTAGTTTTCGGAGATTTACTCCCTCCATAATTGGTGTGGAAAACCCAACCAGGAAAATTTTAGATTGCCGATTTTGGATTTAAGATTTAAGATGGCAGATTTGAGATTTATTTCAATCTGCCATCTCATATCATGTCCGTTTGATTACCCTTAGTTAGGACTGACGCGGGGACGTGGGGATAGGGGGACGGGTCGAGATTTTTATTCAGGGTAATTAGGCGGACATCATATCAAATATAAAAAAGGAAAATGGCAGATGGCAGATTTATTTCAATCTGCAATCTGCCATCTCAAATTTGCAATTTTCTAGACTGTAGCGTGAACTTTAGCTACGGGGCGAACTTGACCTAGTAGGTTGTGGAGTTCTTCGCCTTCGATCACTTCTACTTCTAGAAGTTTAGTGGCGATCGCTTCCAGCAAATCGCGATTTTCGTTGAGAATATCCACGGCTTGTTGATGGGCATTTTCAACTATATCTTTCACCTCTTTGTCAATCGCTTCTGCGGTATTTTCGCTCACCATCCGGCGCGGGTTGGGTGCGCCGCCTTCGAGGAACATGGCGTTAGACCCTCGATCGTAAGCCAAAGGTCCTAAAACCTTGCTCATGCCGTAGGTGGTTACCATCCGTTCTGCCATGTCGGTGGCGCGTTGCAAATCGTTGGAAGCACCTGTGGTAATGCTGCCAAAAACCACTTCTTCGGCTGCTCTTCCGCCCAGCAAGGCGGCTATTTGACCTTGGAGTTCTTTTTCGTCCATCAAGAAACGGTCTTCCGTCGGCAGTTGTAAGGTGTATCCCAAGGCTGCCATGCCGCGGGGGACGATGGAAATTTTCTCGACTCGGTTGCTACCGGGCATTAAAAAGCCGACCAAAGCGTGACCGACTTCGTGATAGGCGACGATTTTCTTTTCTTTATCGTTGAGGACGCGGCTTTTCTTTTCTAGACCAGCGACTACTCGTTCGATAGCTTCGGCAAAATCGGCTTGGGATACGGTTTCGCGACGATTGCGGGCGGCTAATAAAGCAGCTTCGTTGACTAAGTTTGCTAAATCTGCGCCTGCGAAACCGGGGGTGCGAGTGGCGATCGCTTTTAAATCCACATCGGGTCCCAGTTTAACTTTTTGGGCGTGAATGTTCAAAATTGCTTCGCGACCCAATAAGTCAGGACGGTCTACCAATACTTGACGGTCAAAGCGTCCGGGACGCAACAATGCCGGGTCTAAAGTTTCCGGACGGTTAGTTGCGGCTAAAACAATTACAGTTGCTTTACCAGCATCAAACCCATCCATTTCAGTTAATAACTGGTTAAGAGTTTGTTCCCTTTCGTCGTTACCGCCGTAGAAACCAGCACTGCTGCGAGACTTACCAATCGCGTCGAGTTCGTCGATAAAGATAATGCAAGGTGCTTGTTTTTTTGCTTGTTCAAACAAGTCGCGCACCCGCGAACTTCCGACACCAACGAATAACTCGACAAATTCCGAACCAGAGATACTGAAGAAAGGTACTCCTGCTTCTCCTGCTACTGCTTTCGCCAACAGAGTTTTACCCGTTCCCGGAGGTCCAACTAACAGCACGCCTTTGGGAATGCGCGCCCCAATTGCCGTAAAGCGACCGGGAGTTTTGAGGAAATCGACAATTTCGACTAACTCGGTTTTGGCTTCTTCTACCCCAGCAACATCGGTAAAGGTAATTTTAGCCGCTTCGCCTTCTGCATAAACCTTAGCCTTACTCTTGCCAATCGAGAGGACACCTTGGGAACCACCCCCGCCGCGTCCCATGAAAAATTGGAAAATCGCAATAAACACCAGCGGAGGAATCACCCAACTTAGTAGCGTCGTAAACCAACCGCCTTTCGGTGGCGGTGCAGCTTCAAACACAACACCTTTATCTTCTAGGCGTTTGGGCAACTCCATATCGAAAATCGGCGTGGTAGAAAGGATTTGTCCAGGTTTGCCTTCTTCGCCTTTAATTTGGTAGCGGATTTGGTTTTGCCCGATAGAAACTCCCATTACATCGCCTTCTTCGACTTGGTGGATGAACAAGCTGTAAGGCACTTGGGGAATGGCAGGACCAAACAAAGAAGGTAAAAATAGATTCACCAGCAACAATACCCCCGACAGCAATAATAATATGCTGCCGATCTGGCGCGAACGAGAGGGTTTAGGTTGATCTTTTATAGCCATTGTGCAATTACTCCTAATCGTGACAGCTTATAGCGCTGAAGCAGGGTGCAAGCTTATTTTCCCCTCCTGCATTAAACTTAACGATTTTTTGTCGATCTATATAGTTCGGATTTTCCACCTTGCCCGAACGGCTTTTTTGCGGGAGAGGGGAGGGAGGGGGGAGAGGGAGGTAATAGCAAAGGGATGACCGCATTAGACTTGTGCAAAAACTCTTGTGGAGTAGGCATCCTGCCTGCCTTTGACTTGGTCAGGACTCGCTCCTATCACCAGAAACCGGGTTGCTAGGTAGATCTCTAGTTGCCAAACCAACGATTTTTCATAGAAACCGGGTTGCTAGGTAGATCTCTAGTTGCCAAACCAACGATTTTTCATAGAAACCGGGTTGCTAGGTAGATCTCTAGTTGCCAAACCAACGATTTTTCATAGAAACCGGGTTTGTTTGCCTCAGACCCGTTGGTTTTGTTTTGATATGATTTCAGGCAAATCGCCCATAATTAAAACTCTCCCCGTCGCCGCGTCCTTAGCATCCCCGCTTCAGTCCTAACTATGGGTACTCAAAGGGACATGATATGAGGTCTATTTTTAGAGCGCGATCCGCTTCACCCGTCGCGGGTGCTTCCAGGACAATCCCAGCGGGCGTGCAAGACAATCGTACCCCTATTGCTCGATAATAATTGCGTAAGTTGACCTGCACTTTAGCTGTTGGTAACTTTTTGAGTAGTCAGCGATCGTCGGGTAGTGCAAAACACTTTTCACAGCCATCCAGTTTACCTTTTTAGCAATTTAGCCAAACCGGAAAGACAAACAGCATGTTTGCCAAACTTAATTTAAAACAAAAGCTTGTCAGCGCTTTTTTAATCGTGGCTTTGATCGTCTTGGCGGTTGCCTTTGTCGGGTATAGAGGAACACAAGAGCTATCTAATTACATCAATACCATGAGTCAGACTAGCCTGCCAAGTATAGAGGGACTTGGGAAAATCGATCGGGGGCAAACCAAAATCGAATCATCGGAACGCTTATTGCTCGTGCCAGAAATCCTGCCCGCACAAAGACAAGCTGCTTTAAAAACGATCGACCAAGCTTGGTCGCAAATTAATGAGGGTTTGAATTTAGTCGATGAAAATCTATTTAAAAACGAGGCAGAAAGCAACCTCTACCAAAAATTTATGCGGGATTGGAATATATGGCAGCAAGGCCACGAAAAGTTTATGGAACTGGAACAAGAATACGATAAATTGGGAATTCGCAATCCTGAGAAAGTTCGCGCTAATTTGTTTGCCGAAGGAAGGCGAAATTCAGCGGAAATGAATCGAGTCATAGCGGCATTGAACCTGCGAAATCAGCTTTACGAAACTAAGCTGCAACAGGACTCCTTATTACAAACAGCTCAGAATTCAATTTTCAGCCTTCTGGAAAGTTATCCAAGTTTTAGCAAGCAAATTCAACTAGCAACAGAACAGCAGGTGAATCAGACTAAAGTATACCTGTTACTCTGCCTGGTTATTGCGACGCTTGTTTTGATATTTATGATTGCTAAAATTCCTGTATACCTGGACAAGCAAAACAAAAACGCGATTCAAGCTTTGGAGCGCCTGCGCGACCATCTTAACCAAAAAATTGAAATAAAAGAGCGGGAAACAATCGAGGCTAAGCAAAATCTAAATTTAGCTCAATCCCAACTCATTCAAGCTGAAAAAATGTCTAACTTGGGTCAAATTATGGCAGGGCTTGCCCATGAAATCAACAATCCGATTAACTTTATATACGGCAACCTTACCCATGCTAGCAACCAGACTGAAGATTTACTCCATTTATTGCAGCTATACCAGCGGCAGTATCCCCATCCTGCCACTCAAATTCAAAGATTTGCTGAAGAAATTGATGTGAATTTCATTAATAAAGATTTGCCCCAAATGTTTTCATCTATGAAATTAGGAGCGGATCGCATTCGTCAAATTATTTCATTTTTGCGGAATTTCTCCACGATTGATGAATATGAAATGCAAGCGGTTAATATCAACGAAGCAATTGATACCACTCTTTTGATTCTGAACCATCGGCTAAAAAGAGGAATAGAAGTTAGTAAAAACTATGGGAAGTTGCCGCCAGTCGATTGTTACCGCAGCCAAATCAACCTGGTATTGATGAATATCATTGGTAATGCCATCGACGCGCTGCTATTACCCACAGAAAAAACGACTAAAAAGATTTTAATTCAAACTGAAGTAGGCGAAAATGAACAAATTAAAATCAAAATAAGGGATAATGGTTTGGGAATTAGTCCTCAGGTGAAAGCTCAGATATTTGAACCTTTTTTTACAACTAAACAGGGAGTTCATGGGGTAGGGTTAGGACTTTACATATGCGAGCAAATTATTCAAAAACATGGGGGTAAAATAGAGGTATGTTCAGATCAAGGTAAAGGAACAGAGTTTAGCATCGCCCTCCCGATCAAACAGAAAATCTAAAGATAAGTAAAAACAAAATGGATGTAACCACCTGCTGACGCTATAGTTAAAAAAGGATTTGAGCAGCGAGGGTAAAACTACGATGAAAAATTTATCGGAAAAACTCGTAGCAGGTGGGTTTAGTTTGGCATTGCTTTTGTTGACTGGCGTGGGGATAGCTTCTTACCTGAGCGTACAAAGATTGATGGAGAACAAACAAAGGGTAGAACATACTCATCAAGTCTTAGAAAATTTAGAGAAAATCTCCGATGGTCTTAAAGATGCCCAGGGCGCACGACGGGGTTATATTCTTACAAGAGAAGCCATTTTTATAAAAACATACCGAACGGGGAGTCAAACAACTCAAAAGTCGCTAAAAGCGGTGCGGGAATTAACCATTGATAATCCCAGACAACAGCGCAGACTAGATGAAATTGAACCGTTGATTGCTAAAAGATTAACTGTGCTTCAACAGTCAATCGCATCGTTGCAACAGAACAAATCGGACAGTCAGAATCAAATCGATATAACCAATCAAGGAGAAAAGTTACAGCAAGAATTGCAAGGGAAACTGGCAGCAATGGACAAGGAAGAACGAAGTTTATTGCAGCAGCGGTCAGCGGCGACAGATGCTAGCGTTAAAAATACCATCCTTGTGGTTGTTCTTGGCTATTCCTTGAGTTTTGTCTTGCTGTTTGGAGTTTACTTTCTGCTGAAAAAGGAAATAAGCGATCGCACCAACGCAGAAGCAGCTTTAAAAAGCAGTCAGAGGGAATTAAAAACCCTATTAGAAAACAGTCCGGATATCATTATTCGAGTCGATGGGCAACTGGGACACACCTATGTTAATTCAGCGTTAGAAAGAGAAGCGAAAATTCCACCGGCAGGATTCCTTGGTAAAACATTTTCAGAACTCGGTTTACCAGCAGAATTAGCAGAGTTTTTACAAGCAAGCTATCAAAAAGTTTTCGCGACGGGTGAAATGAATGTGGTGGAATTCAATTACCCAAGTGCCCAGGGAGTAAAATCAATTCAATCTCTGATAGCACCAGAATTTGCCCCTGATGGTTCGGTGACATCTACTCTCTCAATTTCTCGCGACATCACCCCGCTAAAACAAGCGCAATTAGCACTAGAACGCGCTAACGAAGAGTTAGAAATGCGAGTCGAGGAACGCACCGCAGCGCTATTAGAAATAAATCAAGCATTGCAAGCTGAAATTGCCGAACGCCACCAGGCGGAAGAGGCACTAAAACAAACCGCTGCGGAATTGGGAGATTTGTACAATAATGCCCCCTGCGGGTATCACTCGTTAGATCGAGATGGCAGGTTTGTTTTGATTAACGATACGGAACTAAAAATGTTGGGATATACGCGGGAGGAGATACTTGGTAAGAAAAAGTTTTCCGACTTGCTAACAGTGGAGAGTTTGTCCACCTTTCAAGCAAATTTTCCCCGGTTCAAAGAACGCGGTTGGGTGGGCGATCTAGAATTCCAGATGCTTTGCAAAGATGGCACGATCTTGCCAGTGAGTCTGAGTGCTATTGCCATCAAAGATGCTGCGGGTAACTTTATCATGAGTCGGTCTACGATGATTGATATTAGCGAACGCAAGCAAGCAGAAGCAGCACTTTACAAAAGCAACAGTATCTTGAATTCCGTGCTGGAAAGTACCCCCGATATTGTCTTTGTCAAGGATTTGCAAAATCGCTATGTCATCGCCAACTCTACAGCTGCTAATTTTCTGGGAACGACGGTAGAAGAAATGATTGGTAAAGATGACAATCAATTATTCCCACCGGAAATAGCTGCTCAAATTATCGAGGCGGATCGTGCAATTATCAGGACGGGGAAAGCTTTAGTTTATGAGGAGGTTGTGCCCAAGCAGGAAAAGATGGAGACATTCTTGACTGTGAAATGTCCTTGGCGCGACGGGGAGGGAAACATCATTGGCGCGATCGGTATTTCTCGCGATATTAGCGAACGCAAGCAAGCAGAAGCAGCACTGAAACAAGCGCGAGATTGGTTAGAAATTCGGGTGCAAGAACGCACAAAAGAACTATCGGAAACCAACGCTGCCTTACAAGTTGAAATTGCCGAACGAAGGGAAGCAGAACGGAAATTAGAACAACTAACGCTAGATTTGCAACGGTCTAACCAGGAACTAGAGCAATTTGCTTATTTAGCTTCTCATGATTTGCAAGAACCATTGCGGGCAGTAACTGGTTATACAGAATTATTAGAGCAAGAATATGAACGGCATTTAGATCAAACTGCCAAAGAATATATGGGTTACATCGTCGATGGCGCAACGCGGATGCGACAGTTGATTCAAGACTTGCTGAGTTATTCCCGCGTCGGGACTCGCGGTAAACCATTTATTCCCACTGATTGCAATGAGGCGCTGCGTCAGGCGCTGAACGATTTGCAGGTGGCGATCGCAGAGAATAACGCTATTATTACCTACGACACGCTGCCCTTAGCGATCGCCGACAAAGCGCAATTAGCCCAATTATTTCAAAATTTGATTGGCAATGCCATCAAGTTCCGCCGCGAGGAACCCCCCCAAATTCATATTTGGGCAGAACCAAAAGACGATCTATGGGTGTTTGGAGTGAGGGATAATGGGATTGGCATTAAGCCCCGGTATCTCGAACGCATTTTTGAGTTGTTCAAACGTCTCCATACTCGAAAAGAATTTCCCGGTACTGGCATCGGTTTGGCGATTTGTAAAAAAATTGTCGAACGCCACGGCGGGAATATCTGGGCAGAATCTCAACCAGGAGTAGGGACAACGTTTTATTTTACCTTACCTAAGGATTTTAACTAACAATCTCCCAGCCTAGAAACCCGGTTTCTTTGTGTAATTGCTGAATCTACCCTTTCCACTGCCTCCTCCGATGACTAACTATAGACCGATTGAAATTTTACTAATTGAAGACTCTCCCAGCGATGCCAACCTGACAATCAAAGGGTTAAAAACCGCCAAAGTGCTAAACAATTTGCACTGGGTTGAAGATGGCGAATCGGCAATGGAATTTCTTCTATGTGAAGGCGAGTATGCCAGCGCCCCCCGCCCCGACCTAATTTTACTCGACCTCAACCTACCGGGAATGGATGGGCGAGAAGTGCTGCACGAAGTCAAATCAGACCCCGATCTAAAACGAATTCCTATAGTAATTCTTACTACTTCAGCCGATGAGCAAGATATATTACGCGCTTACAATCTCAACGCTAATTGCTATATTACCAAACCCGTTAATATCCAGCAATTCCTCGATATTATCGGTTTAATCGAAGATTTCTGGTTGGCGGCGGTCAAACTGCCATGCTAGTAACATCATCTCCGTTTGAATACCCATAGTTAGGACTGACGCTAAGGACAAGGGGACGCAAAGACGCTCTGAGTTTTAATTAAGCGCTATTTGCCGGACATCATCTAACATAACGACCCATCCAATTGGGAGAAAAATATTTTATGTACAAGACACCCATCCACGTTTTATTAGTAGAAGATAGTCCCAGCGATGCCAGCTTATTTTGCCGGATATTTTCGCTTTCCCATCAAGATGGATGGCAACTGATACATGTCGAAAGGTTAGAAGATGCGATTGACTTGTGCAAAGATTTTCGGTTTGATGTGGTGTTGTTAGACCTTAGCCTTCCCGACTCAGATGGATTGGATACGGTAATAGACTTTCATCGCGCCGAACCGGATATTCCGATTGTAGTGCTAACCGGATCTAATGATGAGGAATTATCACTGCAAGCGCTAGCTAAAGGAGCGCAAGATTATTTAGTTAAAGACCAGATTACCAGTCAATTATTAATCCGAGCAATTCGCTACGCGATTGAACGGGGAGAACTTTTTAAACAGCTAAAGGATAGCGAACGTCGCTTCCGAGGAATTTTTGACCAAACATTTCAATTTATGGCGCTATTAACCCCTGAGGGAATTATCGTGGAAATTAATCAAACCGCGCTTGAATTTAGCGGTGCTAAACCAGAAGATTTTGTGGGGTTGCTGTTGTGGGAAACCAAGTGTTGGAATTACTCGCGCGAAACCCAGGAATGGTTGAAAATAGCCATTGACGATGCTGCTCTTGGTCAGTTTGTCCGCTATGAAGTTGAGGTGCGCGACGCTTTTGATCGGCGGGTGTGGATTGACTTTTCCCTCAAACCCTTGACCGAGGAAAAAGGGAATGTAATTCTGCTGATTGCCGAGGGGAGGGATATCAGCGATCGCCAGCGCGCCGAAGCAGAAATTATCAAAAACTTGGAAAAAGAACGCGAACTCAACCAGCTAAAATCCAGCTTTATTTCCATGGTTTCCCACGAGTTCCGCAACCCCCTAACTACGATTGGTGTTTATGCAGAAATGCTGCAAAACTATAGCAATAACTTTACCGAAGAAAACAAAAATCAATTTGGCGAACAAATTCAAAATGCCATCGCTCGTATGGTAAAATTGTTAGATGAAATCTTGCTTTTAAGTAAAAATGAAGCGGGTAAACTGCAATACCAACCCGCCCCGCTTAATTTGGAAAAATTTTGCCGCGACCTGGTAGAAAAATTTCAAATTACCAACAGTCAGCACGAGATTACCTTTAGCTGTCAAGGGGAATGCAAATCGGTGGAAATGGATGAAGTTTTGTTGGAGCATATTTTCACCAACTTACTCTCAAATGCGATTAAATATTCCCCCGAAGGCGGCAACATTTGGTTGGATTTAAACTGCGATAATGGCTGGGGAACCTTCCGGGTAATAGATCAAGGAATAGGCATTCCCTTATGGGACCAACAACGTTTGTTTGAAACTTTCCAACGCGGTAGCAATGTCGATGGGATTCAAGGTACGGGACTGGGACTAGCGATTGTTAAAAACTGCGTGGATTTGCATCAAGGCAAAATTCAGATAGAAAGTGAAGTTAACATGGGCACAATTGTGACGGTGACGCTGCCGTTAATGCCATAGTTAGGAATTGAGCCACAAATAAAATAGTTCTGCTAGGTCTATATTTGTTGCTGAAAATCGCTTTGTTGCTAATTGCTAATTGCTAATTGCTAATTGCTAATTGCCTCTACACAGAGTAATTGCGAGGCAAGCGGAAACTATATCATAGATTTCTCCAGAAAAGAAACTGTATGGCAGGCAGGATGCCTAACCCACAAGAGATTTTGCCGAAGTCTAATTGACCTGAAAAGAAAAGAAACTGTATGGCAGGCAGGATGCCTAACCCACAAGAGATTTTGCCGAAGTCTAATTG
>NZ_JBHFNP010000260.1:0-16475 GCF_041929235.1 Microseira sp. BLCC-F43 | reverse complement strand
TCACCGTCAGCGACCCGAAATTGGGCAGTTTAACCGGGCCTTCTGGCGACCTCAACAGCGACAGCAAATTGGATGTGGACGAAACCTGGACTTATACAGGTTCCTACACCGTCACCCAAGCTGATATTGACAATGGCAACCCGATTCCGAATACAGCGATCGCCGATAGCAACCAAACTGGTTCGGAAAGTGCCTCCGCCTCGGTGCCGGTGAATCAACGACCCGACCTTGACATTACTAAGACGGTCAGCAGCATCACCAATCCCAATGGCACTGCTGGTGGTACTACCGTTGACCAAGTTGGAGATGTTGTCCGGTATGCCATTACGGTGGACAACAACGGTAACACGACTCTGACTGGCGTGACGGTAACCGACAATCTGCTGGCGAATCTGGCCTACAGTAGTGGCGACCTCGACAGCGACAGCAAGCTGGATGTCAACGAAACCTGGACTTATACAGGTTCCTACACCGTCACCCAAGCTAACCTGGATGCTGGCGGCAATCTGCTCAATACTGCTTCGGCTGATAGTGCCCAGACTGGGTCGGAAAGCGCTTCTACTTCAGTGCCGGTTAAGCAGAATCCTGCGATCAATATCGACAAGGTAACGGTTTACGGAACTCAAACAGGCGACGGATTGACTGGTGTTGTAGCAGGTCAGCCCATCAGTTGGCGATATACGGTGACCAATCCGGGTAACGTGAGTCTCTCCAACGTCACTGTCAGTGATAACAACGGCACGCCAACTAATACGGCTGACGACTTCAACGCGACTTATCAGAGTGGGGATACTAACGGCGATGGCCGGTTGAATCCTGGTGAAAGTTGGAGCTATACAGCCTCTGGCACCGCTGTGGCTGGTAGCTACAACAACATCGGTACGGCGAGTGGTAGCATTGGCAGTACTACAGTCACCAATACTGACTCCAGTTCTTACTTTGGCACTGCTGATGTCGGTCAAATTGCTCCCACAGGGGTGACCTGTGACCAGTACATCCAAGGTACGGCACCTGACTTCAGCCAGTTCTATGCCTCTCAGGGGGGAGTCGTCCAATACAGTACCCAAGGCGGTTTGATTAACCAAACGAACCCAGGCGTGTTCTTCTACTACACGGGTCTTTCAAATACCATCAAGGGGTTTGATGGCTCAGATGCGGGTACTGCGCCGGACCAACTCACCGTCTTCATCGACCAGAACAACAACAGTAGTAACGTTAACCGATGGAATTTCGACGCCACCAAGAACGACGTCAAGCTCTATCGGGTCAACGATGTCAACAACAATGGCATCATCGACGCCGCTGATACCTGCGTACAGCAACAACTGAACAACAATCAGATCAGTATTGTCAACGGCGACGTGACAGTCAATTTCACACCCGCGACAATAGGCTCTCTATATGTAATTGGGGTGAAATACGACACGTCAACTGTGAAGGGCATCAATGTGGGCACGTCGAATCCGACGGTGAAGTACAATTTCAAGACCGATGTCGGCAATGACGGCTTCTTTGAGGAGACTGACTCCAAAGGAATCACCTTGCAGTACAAATTCCCGCTGAAGCTCCAAGGTGCTTCAACCGTTGGTGGTGCGAGGCTGACCCAAGCGGAACTTACGCCAGTTGTGGGTGCGGCGATTGATTACTGGGCGAAACAAGGTGCCGACCAACAAAGTTTGAACAAACTGAAGAACACCGATGTGCTGATTGGCGATCTGGGTGGCACGTTGTTGGGTACAACTGATGGCTCAACGGTGACGATCGATGATGATGCAAGTGGTTATGGTTGGTCTGGATCGCTGGATGGCGTCGCTCCTAACCGCGTCGATCTCTTCTCAGCTGTGACTCACGAATTCGGGCATATCCTGGGTTACGACCACGATGCGATGGGTGAAACTCTAGGTGTTGGGGAACGGCATCTGCCCCTGGATTTAGAGGAGAAAAATCTGTTCAAAGATCAATTCCTCAATTCAACTTCTGGGCGATCGCTGTTCTAATTTGGGGCGCGCTGATTCTGCCTGAAGTTGGGTAGAATCAGCAAATTACATCTGCTCCGAATCTCGTCTAAAACAAGCGTTTCACGGGTAATCTGCTTTGTGAAACGCTTGTTATCAGTAGGAGGTTTTAACGACAGATGAATAGAGATGAATATTGATTGTCTGTAATTCAACCAACTGCAATTCGCTGGAATTGTTATGTCAACAACAGACCACGCTCAAGTTCAAAATCAGTTTCAATTGGGTATAGAGTTTTACCAAAAAGGGGAACTGCAAGCAGCTTCACTTTGTTTTCAACAAGTGCTGCAACAAAAACCGCATCACGTTCATGCCCATTACAATTTGGGGATTATTTATCAAAATCAAGGGAATTGGATTAACGCGCTACAGCATTATCAAAAGGCAATTGAATTCAAACATGACTATACTGCGGCTTATAATAATTTGGGTAATCTCTATTTAGAACAGGGGCAGTTTCAAGCAGCTATTGATTGTTTCCTCAAAGCAATTCAATTTGAGGCTGATTATGCCCCAGCTTATAACAATCTGGGTAATGTCTATAAGGAACAAGGGCAGTTTCAGGCAGCTATCGATTGTTTTCAGAAAGCGATCGCGCTCCAAGCTGACTATACTTCAGCTTATAGCAATCTGGGTAATGTCTATAAGGAACAAGGCCAGTTTCAGGCAGCTATTGATTGTTTTGACAAAGCAATTCAACTCCAACCTGACTATGCCGATGCTCATTACAATAGGGGACACGCTTTACTTTTGTTAGGTGAGTTTCAGCGGGGGTTTTTAGAGTATGAATGGCGATTTGAAACCCAAATAATTAGCCGGTTTAAACCTAAAACTCCGATGTGGGATGGTTCTGAAATTGCGGGCAAATCTATCGTTCTCTGGAACGAACAAGGATTGGGGGATGAGATTCAATTTGTTCGCTATGCCCAGCAGCTGCAAAAGCAGGGAGGATTGGTTACTCTTTGCACTCATCCGGCTTTGGTTTCTCTGTTTCGGGAATGTTTGGCAGGCGAATTTGAGGTGATAGAAAAAAACAATTGCGATATCTATGCTTATGACTGCCAAGCTTCGATGATGAGTTTACCAGGGATTTTTCAAACTAATTTAGATAATATTCCTAACTCTGTTCCTTATATTTTTCCCCCTCAGCCGCTGCGTTCTGATTGTCTTCTACCCTTATCTTCTGGTTACCGCATTGGCATTGTTTGGGCAGGGCAAATTAAAAATCCTGATTACCGTAAGAAGTCCTGTTCTCCTGAATGGTTTATTGACTTGCTTGATATTGGCGATGTAACGCTTTATAGTTGGCAAGTGGGAGTAGATGCTGTTAAAATTCAGCCTTGGCTTGACAATCGGCGCGTCTGGGATTTAAGCCCTTTAATTCGTGATTTTGTTGATACTGTTTGCTTGATTGAGCAGTTAGATTTAGTTATTACTATAGATACCGCTGTGGCGCACTTGGTGGGTGCGATGGGTAAACCTGTATGGGTTTTATTACCTTTTATACCGGATTGGCGCTGGCAGTTACATTGTCAGGATAGTCCTTGGTATCCGACAATGCGGCTATTGCGCCAATCGAGTCTGGGAGATTGGGGGAGTGTTTTCCAGCAAGTAAAGGAGAAACTTGCAGAGGTGCTAAAAGGACAATCTCCTATTTTTGCTGTGGAAGCAGTCAAAGCATTGTCTGGTACGATTCAGATCGATACTAACAAGATTGCTATGAGCAAAGCTGAGGGGAAAAAATCTAAGCAAAAGTCTAATTCCCAGAGTCGCAATTCTGCCGGTGAGTGGGGAAGAGGGGATGCGCTCGCTAGTCAACAAATAAATCCTACCAAAATTCAGCAGCAGATTCGATTGGGAATCCAATATCATCAATCTGGGCAACTGCAAGCGGCAGAAGCTTGTTATCAACAGGTGTTGCAGTGGCAACCTAATGATGCAGATGCTTGGCATTTGTTGGGTGTCATCGCCTACCAACAGCAAGAATATTTAACTGCAATAGAACTCATTCAACGAGCAATTAAGCAGAACTCAGGAGATGCTGGGTTTTACAATCATTTGGGTCTGGCCTTTCAAGGGCAAGGGAATTTAGCAGCAGCAGTTCAATCTTATCAACGTGCGCTACAACTCAATCCTGAAGCTTCTGAAGCTCATCTTAATTTGGGAAATGTTTTGCAAGATCAAGGGAATTTAGCAGCAGCGATTGAGTCTTACCAGCACGCAATAAATCTCAATCCTAATTTACCAGAAGCGCACAATAATCTGGGAAATGTCCTCAAAGAGCAAAGGAAGTTAGAAGCAGCGATCGCATCCTACCAACGCGCCCTAGAATTAAAACCAGACTATACGAATGCCCATTACAATTTAGGTCTGGCGCTACAAGATAAGGGGGAACTAGAGGCAGCGATCGCATCCTACCAACGCGCCCTAGAATTAAAACCAGACTATGCTTATGTTCATTATCATTTAGGTCTGGCGCTGCAAGACCAAGGTAAGTTAGAGGCAGCGATCGCATCCTACCAACGTGCCTTACAATTTAAGCCTGACTATGCCCATGCTAAATTTGGCATTTGTATGAGTCATTTGCCTATAATTTATGCCAATTTTGATGAAATTAGTCTCAGACGAGAACGTTATCAGCAACATCTTGAAAGTCTAGCTCGTTTCTATCAAACAGCTTCACAAAAAGAGCGAGAAAATGCGGCTGATGCGGTTGGTTCATTACAGCCCTACTTTTTAGCTTATCAAGGTTTAAATGACCGGGATTTGCAGCAGATTTATGGGGAAATGATTTGTCAGCTGATGTCAAGTCGTTATCCCCAATGGTCGCAACCCCTGCCTCTTCCTGCGTTAGCACCCGATGAAAAAGTGCGAGTGGGATTTGTTTCGGGATGTTTTTATCGCCATTCTGTTTGGAAAATTCCGCTTAAAGGTTGGGTGGAAAATCTGGATAGAAATCGGTTTGAATTATTTGGCTATCATACTGGCTGGAAACAGGATGAGGAAACTGCTAGGGCGGCTCAAGTTTTTGACAAATTTATTCATAAAAATCTGTCTGTAGAAAAATGGTGTGAGATGATTTCACAGGACAAGTTACATGTCCTGATTTTTCCTGAATTCGGTATGGAACCGATAACGATTAAGCTGGGTTGTTTAAGATTGGCTCCGATTCAAGTGGTATTTGGCGGTCATCCTGAAACGAGCGGAATGCCAACGATTGATTATCACTTGAGTAGCGACTTAATGGAACCAGAAAATGGTCAAGAACACTACAGTGAAAAGTTAGTTATATTGCCTAATTTAGCGATTCATTATACACCCTTAGAGACCCCGCTGAAAGCAATGAATAAGGCGGATATCGGGCTGAAAAATGATGACATTATGTTTTGGTGCTGCCAAACTTTACAGAAATATTTGCCGCAACATGATGATGTTTTTCCCAGAATTGCTCAGGAGGTTGCTGGGGCTAAGTTTGTATTTATTGAGTACAGAAAAGGTAAATATGTAACCGAAGTCTTTCGTCAGCGTCTGAACCGCGCTTTTGAGGAGTTTGGACTGGATTATCAAGACTATTGTATATTTTTGCCTTATTTGGATGGTAGCACCTATGCTGGCGCGATCGCGCTCGCAGATGTTTTCCTCGATAGCATTGGTTGGTCGGGTAACAATACGACGATGGAATCGACTGCTTATAATATTCCTATTGTGACTTTGCCAGGAGACTTGATGCGAGGGCGGCATACGCTGGCTATCCTTAAAATGATGGGGATTGAACAGACAATTGCAACGAGGAAAGATGATTATGTCAAAATTGCAGTTCGTCTGGGTCAAGATTCCCAATATCGTCAATTTATATCCCAGCAAATTGCTGAAAATAAGCAGAAGTTGTATGGGGATCTTAAACCGATTATATCCTGGGAAGATTTTCTCTTAAATGTGGTTCAGAAAGATGTTAAACCTGTTGAAAAAATAGCAGCGGACAAACAGGATGCCCATCCCACAAGAAATATTCAGCTATCGGCACAATTGATTGAACAGCAGCTTGATTTTGTTAAACCTGTTACAGAAATAGCAGCGGACGGGCAGGATGCCCATCCCACAAGAGATATTCAGCTATCGGCACAATTGATCGAACAGCAGCTTGATTTAGGCATCGCGCATCACCAAGCGGGACGATTTGCTCAAGCACAAGCTTGCTATGAACAGGTGTTGCAGTGGCGACCCAATCATCCGGATGCTTGGCATTTGCTGGGGGTTATCGCCTACCAACAGGAGGAATATTTAACGGCGATAGAACAGATTAATCGAGCAATTGATCTAAATTCAAATGCTGCAAATTTTTATAATAGTCTTGGTAGTATCTATCATAAAATCCGTCAATTTGATCGAGCATTGGATTGCTATCAAAAGGTAATCCAACTTGAACATAACTTTTTTAAAGCGCATAACAATATTGGTTTGGTTTACCAAGAAAGTGGGAAATTGCCGGAAGCGATCGCATCTTATCAGCAAGCGATTCAACTGCAACCAAACTATGCTGAAGCTTACTTAAATCTCAGCATTACCTATGATAAACAGACGCAGTTAACCCAAGCGATCGCTTGCTGTCAAAAAGCGATTCAACTGCAACCTGAATATGCTGATGCCTACTGCCAATTAGGCCGAATTTACTCAAAGCAAGTTAAACCCAGAGAAGCGGTGCAATCTTACCAACGCGCCTTGCAAATCGCTCCGAATTATGATGTGGCTCACCACGATCTGATGTTCAGCTTGTTGTATTACAGTTGCGACTATGAGCCATCAGAGATTTATGCGGAACACCGAAAATGGGCCGAACGCCATGCAAAATTATTAGCAGAAGAGATTGCGCCTTACGATAATAATCTCACTCCAGAACGTCGCCTGCGTATTGGCTATGTTTCGGGGGATTTTAAAACTCATTCGGTTGCCTATTTCTTTGAACCCTTACTTGCTAATCGCAACGAGCGCGATTTTGAGGTTATCTGCTACGCCAACAACTCAACTATCGATGCTACGACGCAAAGGTTGCGGCAAATTGCTGATGGCTGGCGCGAGATTTATACGCTGAACGACGCACAAGTTGCTGAACTAATCCGCCAAGACAAAATTGACATCCTGGTCGATTTGTCTGGTCACACTATGGACAATCGGTTATTGGTATTCGCGCGCAAACCTGCACCCGTTCAAGTCACTTATCTTGGCTATCCCAGCACGACTGGACTCGATACTATTGATTATCGCCTGACTGATGCTTGGGCAGATCCACAGGGAGAGACGGAACATCTACACGCCGAACAATTGGTGCGTTTACCTCATGGTTTTTTGTGCTATCTTCCTGCTAGCAAGTGTCCCGATGTCAGTCCACCACCTGTGTTGAAAAGCAACCAGATTACTTTCGGGTGTTTTAATAACTTAGCAAAGGTCAATCCAGAACTGATTGGTTGGTGGGCGAAAATTCTTCAATCTGTGCCTAACAGTCGCTTGATAATTAAATCTAAGCCGCTAGTTGATTCTGACAATTGTGCATACTTGCATGGGCTATTTCAACAATACGGGATTGAGCGCGATCGCGTCCAACTCATTGGTTGGCTAGCCAATCAAACTCAACATTTAGACCTCTACAACCAGGTGGATATTGCTTTAGATACCTTTCCTTATCACGGCACAACTACTACCTGTGAAGCGATGTGGATGGGTGTGCCGGTAATTACCCAAGCGGGACAAACCCATGTCTCGCGGGTTGGGGTAAGTCTGCTTTCTTCAGTTGGTTTAGAAGCGTTGATTGCTGCATCATCTGAAGAATATATTCAAAAAGCAGTTGATTTGGCTAACAATAAAGAACAATTGCAAGAACTGCGAGCCAACCTACGCCACCGGATGCAAGTAGCACCCCTTACCAATGCTAGTCTAATTACCCGTTCTTTAGAAGAAGCTTACCGGGCGATGTGGCGACGTTTTTGCGAACAATCCCTAGTTGAAATGGTCAAGCTGGAGGGTTCCGAACAGACAATTTATGACCAAATTCAACAGCAGATTGAATTGGGAATCAAATATCATCAGTCTGGGCAATTGCCAGCAGCAGAAGTTTGCTATCAACAAATTTTGCAGTGGCAACCGAATCATGCGGATGCTTGGCATCTGTTAGGCGTTATTGCATCTCAACAAGGACAATATCAAACTGCGATTGAACGCATCAATCGGGCGATTGAATTGCAGCCAGGAACGGCTACTTTCTACAGCAACCTTGGCAATGCTTACCAAGAGCAAGGGCAGTTTCAGCAAGCAATTAAGTGTTACCAAAAAGCACTTCGACTCCAACCTGAATTTACCGAAGCAAAATTAAATCTAAGCATTGCCTATAAGCAGGCTCAGTTACCAAAAGTCCTCGACTGTTGCGTCGATTATCGGACTCAGCATTTTGAGTGGCATTGTCAATATATTTATGAAAAATATCTGAAAAATTGGCAGCCTCGCTCTCTGCCAAAAGAAAGTCAGTATATGGCTGTTATTGTTGAAAATCGCGCCCATCCGCTGCTGGCTTTGGCGATTAAAAATACCCTTTTATTGACGCCAGATGAAGTAGGATTACAAATTTTTTGTTCGGCATCTAATGTTGATTTTGTTCAAGATGTTGTCAAAGATATTGAGAATGTCAGAATCGTTATTTTGCCTGAAGTATCCAAACTAGACAACATGGGTTATTCAAGATTGCTGAAAACCCCCTCGTTTTGGGAAAGAATTCCCGCCGAAAAAATATTAATCTTTCAAACTGATACCATACTGACAGAACCTCTAGACCCTCGTTTTTTTGAGTATCCTTATCTGGGCGATCCGTGGTTACAAGAAGAGATTCAAGAACAATTTTATTTCTTTCATTTCGACGGCGAACGAAGATTACCAGTGCAACGAGATAGCTATGAAATTACTCGAAATGTAAGTTTACCAGTCGAAGAACGATGTCCAGTAGGTTTTGGCAATGGAGGCTTGTCAATTCGTAATAGACAAATCATGCTCGATATTTGTCGCCGATATCCAGATAACAGTGATTGTCCTGAAGATTTGTATTTTTCCTACCATGTATACAAGGATATAGAGACCAATCCTGGTCTACTAGAAGTGGCGCGAAAGTTTGTGACAGAAACCTGGTTTTCTCCAAATTCGGTAGGACTTCATGCTTCTTGGAAATACCTGAGTTCTGAAAAGCCAGCTTACTTTTTTGAAAAACATCATAAAAATATCCTGGCTTACTTTTATTCAACTCCAGATCCTATCGAAATCGCCAAGCAACTTGACCTAGCCATCGAACATCACCAATCTGGACGACTGCCAGAAGCAGTAGCGTGTTATCAACAAGTGTTACAACAGCAACCCGAAAACGCCAATGCTTGGCATTTACTAGGCGTAATTGCTGCTCAAATGGGCCAACATGAAACTGCTATTGAACGAATCAAGAAAGCGATTTCACTCAATTCACAATCTCCTAGTTTCTATCACAACCTGGGGAATGCCTATCAAGAGTCTGGGCAGTTATCTCAAGCGATTGAATGCTATCAGAAAGCACTTGAACTCCAAGCTGATTATGTGGATGCTTACAAGAACTTAGGCATGGCTTACAAGAAACAAGGATTGCCTGAAGCCATGCTCAACTCTGGCATTGCCTATCAATTGAAAGGAGAATTTGAGTTAGCGATCGCATCCTACCAGGAGGCGATTCAATTTCAACCCGACTGTGCTGTAGCTCATTATAATCTCGGTCGTGTCTACAAAGATCGAGGGCAATTAACTCAAGCCATCCAGTGCTTCGAGCAAGCGATTCAACTTAATTCCAACTATATTGATGCTCATTTAAGTAGGGGACTCGCATTGCTGTTGCTGGGTGATTTTCAGCAAGGTCTTTTAGAGTATGAATGGCGCTTTAAAACCCAACAATTTAACAACTTCAAACAACTGAAAGTCCCGATGTGGGATGGAGCGCCACTTGAAGGTAAATCCATCGTTCTCGGCAACGAACAAGGACTGGGAGATGCGATTCAGTTTGTCCGTTATGCCCCAAAGTTGCGAGAGCAAGGTGCAAGAGTTATCCTCAGTACTCATCCGGCGTTAGTTTCTCTATTTCGGGAATGCCTAAAAGGACAATTTGAGGTCGTAGAATCAAGCCACTGTAATGTTTATAACTACGATTGCCATGTTTCTTTAATCAGCTTGCCCCGTATTTTCAAAACGAGTCTGGATACGATTCCTAACTGTACGCCCTACATTTTTCCACCTCACCCATTGCGCGGCTATATTCTGCCCTCATCCCATTCGTACCGCATTGGGATTGTCTGGGCAACTGGTAAGCTCAACGCCCAACTTTATCGCCAAAAATCCTGTACACCTGAGTTGTTTATGGACTTGCTTAATTTGGGTGATATATCTCTCTATAGTCTGCAAGTCGGAGAAGATGCTTCCCAAATTCAGCCTTGGCTAAATCATCAGCGCGTTTGCGATTTGAGTCTGCTACTCAAAGATTTTGTGGATACCGCTTGTGCGATTGAGCAGTTGGATTTAGTCATTACCGTTGATACAGCCGTAGCTCATCTAGCGGGAGCAATGGGTAAACCTGTGTGGGTTTTACTGCCCTTTGTCCCCGACTGGCGTTGGCTTTTAGAGCGCCAAGATACCCCTTGGTATCCCACCATGGGATTGTTCCGCCAAACAAGTCCAGGCGATTGGGCGAGTGCCTTCCAACAGGTGAAGGAGAAACTTAAAGATGTTTTGAAGGGAGAATCGCCTATTTTTCCCGTAGAAGCAAAAATATCGAATAAATCAGTCTCAGGGTAATTTTGATATGAAACACCTCTATATTCACGTTATATCTTATTTCCAAGGAGATACAGGCTATAACATTCATGCCCGTGAGTTCACCAAGGCATTAGAAAAGGTGGTTTATGGCAAAAATGTTACTGTTATTAAAAGTCAGATCAATGATGATAAAGAATTAGAAAAGAATCGAAAGCTGCTGCTGGGAATCCAAGATTCAGCTAATATTATCAATATTTGCATTTCATACGGAAGTCAGTGTTGGCAATATTTACGTTTATTTCCTGGATTAAAGATTGCCTATACTTATTGGGAATCTACTAAGCTTCCTGATGATTGGATTGAACCCTTAAAACATTGCGATTATGTATGGACTGCTAGTAACTGGGGAAGAGAGATATTCATCCAAAATGGATTGAATTCCGAACAAGTATTTGTGATTCCATTAGGGGTAGATCCTAAAAGTTTTAATCCCCAGCAGCAACCCCATGCTGATTTATCAAAAATGAATGGCTTTAAATTTTTCAACACTGGAAAATGCGAACCTCGTAAAGGTACGCAAGACTTAATTGTTGCATTCGATTTAGAATTCCATAACAATCCAAATGTTTTCTTAGTCTTGGCAGCAGAAAATCCTTTTATTCCTAAATTTAATCTGCAAACATTCGTCCAACATCTGTGGTTGCGGAATTATAACAAGTTCTTGTATGTCTCAAAAGGGATAACCCATGAACAACTTGCACAAACTATGGCAGCTTGCCATTGTGGTGTCTTCCCGACAAAAGCAGAAGGGTGGGGACTACCTATTTTGGAATCGATGGCACTTGGGAAACCTACTATCGTGACAAATTATAGTGGCGTTACAGAGTATGCCAATGAGAACAATGCAATTTTATTAGACTACTATACTATTCCTGTGGATGGGCTGTTTTTCCAGCGAGCAGATAAAGACTATGGAATGTGGGCTTTGCCAAATACAAATACCTTGAGAAAAAAGATGAGGGAGGTATATGAGAATTACAGCCATTACCAAGAGAAATTTTTGACATCTTCAGTCGATGTAAGAGAACGTTGGTCTTGGCAGGCAAGCGCCCAAAAAGCTTGGGATTTTATTACCAACCTGATTGCAAAGGAAAAAATAATTCTCAATGGGGAATCATTGGTTATTAGTTTTGAGCAAATCGAAAAGCAACTTGACTTAGGTATTGAGCATCACCAATCTGGGCGATTAGCAGAAGCGGAAACTTGTTATCAACAAGTGTTGCAATGGCAACCGAATCATGCTGATGCTTGGCATTTACTGGGAGTAATCGCCTACCAACAGGAACAATATCCAACTGCGATTGAACGAATTAATCGGGGAATTAAGCTAAATTCAAATGCTGCCAATTTTTATAACAGCCTTGGTAGTGTCTATCAAAAGCAACAGCATTTTACTCAAGCACTGGATTGTTATCAAAAGGTAATCCAACTCCAACCAAACTTCTTTAAAGCACATAACAATATTGGTCTGATTTACCAAGAAATTGGGCAATTTCAGGAAGCGATCGCAGCTTACCAAAAAGCGATTAAACTGCAACCGAACTATGCCGAAGCTTACTTAAATCTCAGCATTACATTGGAGAAGCAAAGGCAGTTATCGCCAGCATTTGAATATTGTCAGCAGGCGATTCAGCTACAACCTGACTATGCCGAAGCACATTGTCATCTGGGGAAGATTCTCCACAGTCAAGGACAACTCGTTGAGGCAGTCGAATCCTATCAACGCGCCCTACAGCTCAAATCTAACTATGCCGATGCTTATGCCAATTTGGGAACCGTTCTGCAAATGCAAGGCAAGTTAACAGAGGCAATTCAGTCTTTCCAAAAAGCTCTACAACTGGAACCCAACCAATACCAAACCTACAACAATTTGGGAGGAGCTTTTCAATCGCAAGGGAAATTAAAACAGGCAATTGAGTTGTTTCAACGCGCTATCGAAATTAATCCTAGTGATGTCTTGGCTTACCAAAATTTGCTGTTTGGCTTGCATTACAGCAGCGACTATGATTTATCAGCAATTTATGCCGAACATAGGCAATGGGCTGCACTCCATGCAGATAGATTGGCAAAAGTTATTGCGCCCCACGATAATAATCGAAATCGGGAACGTCGCCTTCGGATTGGCTACGTTTCGGGCGACTTTAAAACTCATTCGGTGGCTTATTTCTTTGAACCCTTACTCGCAAATCGCAACCGCAAAGATTTTGAGGTTATTTGCTACGTCAATAACTCAAAAATTGATGCCACTACACAACGGTTGCGGCAACTTGCCGATGGGTGGCGCGAAATTTATGCCCTCGACAATGAGCAAGTAGCTGAACTTGTACGCCAAGATAAAATTGATATTCTGGTTGATTTGTCTGGTCATACTAAGGACAACCGCTTGTTAGTATTTGCCCGCAAACCTGCACCCGTGCAAGTCACTTATATTGGCTATCCCAACACCACTGGACTCGACACCATAGATTATCGAATTACGGATGCTTGCGCCGATCCGCAGGGAGAGACGGAACACCTGCACATCGAGCAATTAATACGTCTACCTCACGGTTTTTTGTGCTATTTGCCTTCAGCAGATTGTCCCGATGTTAGTCCACCGCCAGTTTTACAAACCGGACAGATTACTTTTGGTTGCTTTAACAACTTAGCGAAGGTTAACCCACAACTAATTAGCTGTTGGGCAGAAATTCTTAAAGCTGTACCTAACAGCCGCATGATAATTAAATATAAACCACTGGTTGACCCTGACACTTGTGCATACGTGCATGGACTTTTTCAACAGCACGGAATTGAAGAGAATCGGGTTGAACTGATTGGTTGGTTGCCTGATAAAAACCAACATTTGGCATTGTACGAACGGGTGGATATTGCCCTCGATACTTTTCCCTATCATGGTACAACCACTACTTGCGAAGCGATGTGGATGGGGGTGCCAGTTATTACCCAAGCGGGTCAAACTCATGTGTCGCGGGTTGGAGTGAGTCTGTTATCATCAGTGGGTTTGGAAGAAGCGATCGCTCAATCTCCCCAAGAGTATATTCAAAAAGCGATCGCTCTAGCAAACAACAAGGCGCGACTACAGGAACTACGGGCAAACCTGCGTAGTAGAATGCAAGCAGCACCGCTAACTAATGCTAGTTTGATTGCCCGTTCTTTAGAAGAAGTTTATCGGACAATGTGGCGGCGTTTTTGTGACCAAACCCTACTCGAACCTGACGAACGGTTAGTTGCGATCGCAGGAGATGTTAAAGTTTGCGTGAAAAACGATCTCACCAGTCTGACAACTTATATCTTGTTAGAGCAAGGAGATTGGTTTGAAGCAGAGATGGCATTTATTCGCCAGCTAATTATCCCAGGAATGCACATCCTAGATATTGGCGCGAATCATGGAGTTTACACCCTGACTATCGCTAAGTTACTCCAAGGACAAGGGCAAATCACTGCATACGAACCAGCCAGTTCAGTTGTTTCGCTACTGCAAAAAGGGGTAGAAGCGAATGCACTAAATACTGTACAAATCGTCAACGCAGGTTTATCAGATCGCCAGGAGCAAGCGACTTTCTTCCTGTCAGCGAACAGCGAACTAAATTCCCTACAACAAAGCAGTTCTCAACAACTACAAGAAACAATTCAACTGCTAACCCTAGATGGAGAATTAGCAAAGCGAAACTGGCAATCAATCGACTTTATCAAGTTAGATGCAGAGGGAGAAGAAGCCAAAATCCTCGCAGGGGGTGGACGCTTTTTTACCGAGCAGTCTCCTTTGATTATGTTTGAATTCGCCCATGGTAAACAGAATAACCTGTCGCTCATCGGGCTATTTCAGGATCTCGGTTATGACATTTACCGCTTCGTCCCCGGTATAGGATATTTAGTGCCTTTGGATGTGAGTCAGCCAGTTGCTGGCTATCAGTTAAACCTGTTTGCTTGCAAACCAGATCGATCGCGACAATTAGCCGAACGCAAACTGCTTGTCAGGGAAGTGTCGGACAAGTCAGAGATGCCGAAGCGAGATTATTGGATAGATGCGATCGCCAGATTAAATTATTCCATTCCCTTCCTCAGTCAGTGGCAAAAATATGCCCTCAATTCCCATCCTGACAATCAATTTTACCTGGAAGGACTCAATTACTTTTTTATAGCTAAAACAACTAACATTTCACCGACAAAGCAGTTTGCAGCATTACAACATTCCTTTGAATGTCTTGAGCAAGCTGTTCGCGCTAAATCATCTTTCCCTCGACGTTGTACCTTGGCGCGAATTGCAGCAGAGTTAGGACATCGACAAGTCAGCGTCCAAATACTCCAAGAATTGGTCGCCACTTTTAGTTCTGGTCAATCTATCGTAATAGACGAGCCTTTTTTACCTGTAAGCCAGCAATTTGACAATCAGCCATGCAACAATAATCTGTCAGATTGGCTTTTCGTTAGCATTTTAGAAACCTACGAAAACAGCCGCACATTCAGTTCTTACTTTTCCCCCCATAAGTCGGTATCCCTACTCGAATCGGTAGTTCAAAAACCCTTCCATAGTCCTCAAGTACAACGCCGATTGTGGTTTGCCAAGCAACGCCTGAAAGATTGGCAATATGCCATGCAAATCTATCAAAAAGATGCCAATGCACTCAGCTTAGGTTTGGGTAATTATTATTCAGAAATCACCAAAACGCTCTCTTGTAGCCGGAATAACCCAGCTAACGGCTTTTTCTCTATTCTTTCAGGCTGTTTTTGGGGATTGATCGATTTATGCAATCTAAATATTATACCAGATAAAATAGACTTGTCCGATGAGTTTATCGCCTACAGAAATCCAGAGCAAATCCAAAACAAAACCGATCTGTATCCTAATTATTTCACAAGTCGCACTGACCAAAAAATTGAAATAAATCGCCAACTTTCAAAACACGACCATCATGGCATTTATAAAAAGTATGATTTTGCCAGCTACAACTTAATCGTTCAAAAATACTTCAATTTGAGCCAATCTATTTTAGATATCCAAGATGCTTTAATTGCCAAGTATCAGATAGATTTGTCAAAAACAATAGCAGTCTGCTATCGAGGCACTGACAAATATACAGAAGTCCTATTAGCCGCTCCCAACGCCTATTTGAATCTAGCTGAGAAGCTGTTACAGCAGCATCCAGAACGCAAAATATTAATCCAAACCGATCAAAAACAAGTTCGGGATTTGTTTGTCAACTATTTTAACGAGAGGTGTTTCTTTTTTGAAGAAATGCCAGTGACAGGTGGGGGAAGAGTTTTACACGCAAATCCCAATCTTTTAGAGGTTGATAAATTTGAATTTGGCAAAACTCTTTTGGCAGTCACTCATTTAGTTTCCCGATGCGATTTGATTGTGAATCATACTGGAAATGTGGCGGCTTGGATTTGTTTGTTTCGAGGCAATGCAGATGGCGTATTCCAGTTCGATCGGGAAGGACAATTAATAGTTCCTAATCAACTGCGCTTTGGAGATCCCCCCCATCCCCCCTTGACAAGGGGGGTGTGCCCCCATCCCCCCTTGATAATGGCAGATCCCCCCCATCCCCCCTTGACAAGGGGGGTGTGCCCCCATCCCCCCTTGATAATGGC
>NZ_JBHFNP010000026.1:0-3449 GCF_041929235.1 Microseira sp. BLCC-F43 | reverse complement strand
TGTAGATTCCCTAACGGGGCAGGTTTTATCGAATGGCTTAGCTAACCCAATTGTAGAGCTAGCGCTGCAATCGGCTTACGGTTATCTCAAGGGATTGGCGACCGATGCAGATTTTAGCAACAAGATGAATCTGGCTTTTGGGAATAATTGGAATAACGAGGTTGCTAGTAAGTTAGTTCAAGACTTTGGTCAAGGAAATTTTACGGCGCTGCCAGGGATTGAGATTCTGCCATCTGCGGCGATAAATGGGGCGAATGGCGCTTTTGCTAGTTTGACGAATACGGTTTATTTATCCCAGGAATTCATTGCCCAAAATGCTGGTAATCCACAAGCTATTACGAGGGTGATTCTGGAAGAAATTTGGCATTATATAGACTCAAAGGTGAAGGTTTCTGATGCAGCGGGAGAGCAAGGAGAAATTTTTGCTGCAACGGTTCAAGGCAAGACATTAAGTGCAGGTGAACTGTTAGCGTTGAAAGCTGAGGATGATACGGCGACTATCATGTTAAATGAAAAAGCCATTGGGATAGAAATGGACAGCACTCTGGGTAGTGCCCGTAACATCGGTAACCTGAGCGGCACTCAAACTTTCAGCGACTTTGTTGATACTGCCGATACCAACGACTTCTATCGCTTCACCCTGAATAACAACAGTAACTTCAGTCTCACTCTCAATGGTTTGAGTGGCGATACCATTTTAGAGTTACTCGACATCAATGGCAACCTGATTCAAATTTCGATTAATCCCAAGACTTACTTTCCACAGGTATACCCGATGAGTGGGGTGAATACCAATGACAGTCTCAGCTTGACTGCTAACCCGGTGGCGGTGGATCGGGCAAACTGGACTTTTATGGTTTACATGCCAGGCGACGACCTGGAGGAGTTTGCCATTGATGACTTCCTAGAAATGGCAAATGTTGGTTCCAGAAATAACGTCAATGTTGTGGTTCAACTCGATCGCACTGCTGGGTACGATAATCGTTTCGGTGACTGGACAGATACTCGTCGGGGAATTATCAATACAGGAAGTACGCCCGGTTTGAACTGGGGAACGAGCATTGGCGAAGCGAATATGGGCGATCCGAATACACTCAGCAACTTCGTCAATTGGGCTACGACCAACTATCAAGCTAATAACTACGGCTTGATACTATGGGGGCACGGAGATGGTCGCAGTATTGCTTATGACGACGTCACTCGTGACTCGATTACTGCTAGCGAACTTAGCGGCGTTCTATCTGGTTTTTCTAACAGAATCAACCTGGTTGGTGCAGATTCCTGTCTGATGGGAATGACTGAATTCGCTCATCAAATCAGAAATCAAACCTCTGTCTTTGTTGGTTCCCAGGAACTTGTACCCGGAACAGGTTTTAATTACACCACGATTTTGTCCGCTCTGACTGCTAATTCTACAATGACCGCAACGCAGCTAGGTACTACGATTGTTAACCGCTACGGTCAGGATTATGCTGATACGGGATGGAACGGCTTTGAGGAAACCCTATCAGCGATCAATTTAGGAGGCATGAACAACTTATCCAACGCTTTGAGTCAATTTGCCACGACCTTCATGAATAGCTCCACATTAAACGATCGCAGTCGATTGGAGACCCATCGTGCTAATTCCAGTACTTTCGGTGATGGAGATTTTCCTGGCTACCGGGATTTAGGCACCCTGCTGTCAAGAGTTGCCAACGACATAGGCATAACAGCAAGCATCCGCACTGCGGCTCAAACGGCTCTCAACGCCTACAATAGTGCAATACTTGGCAATTACTCTTCAATTAATGGACGGGGTACTGGTTTATCAATTAACTTCCAGCAACGCGGTAATGCACCCACTGCTAATTACAATAACTGGAGTCCATCTTTTGCCGCCGATACAACTTGGGATGAGTTCCTTTCCTGGTGGCAAACAGCATAGGTGAGTAAGTTTTAGATCTGCTTACTTGAGGAGCGCGATCGCACTTTCCTTTGTGATAGTGCGATCGCTTGTTGTCTTAGTTGGGTATGCGATCGCTATTAATTTTGGCATCAGACAGTGAATGACTAATGTGGGGGAAAAGCTCAAACAACGACGGGAAGCGCTTTCTTTGACGCAGCAGCAAGTTGCCGATCAATTAGGTGTGACTGTAACTACTGTGAAAAATTGGGTAGCTGGCAGATATATTCCAAAGCTCTATCTAGAACAGACGAAAGCGTTGTGTGACCTCCTGAAGCTTTCCTTAAACGCTCTTGTAGATTAACTAACGCGCATTAGGCAATCGTGGTAGGCGATCGCAACTGGGACATGGGTGAGGAATGCGCGAGCTACCAACAAGCTGACTTGCTACCATATACACAGTAGCGCTTAACCTAGCATCAAATACACCTATGTCCCTTGAGCAAATTTAAGCTGCAATCCTTCAACTTTCACCCCAAGAGTTCCGTCAACTAGCCAAGTGGTTTGCAGAGATCGATTATCAACATTGGGATCGGCAGTTAGAACAAAACATTGCACAGGGTAAGCTGGAATCCCTGGCACAAGAAGCAATTGCTGATTTTGAATCTCGGACTTCTGATGCACTACACTAACCGCCGATTTTGGGAATAAATTGTTGAAAGCCGATCCATCTCATCCATCGTTACATTTCAAAAAAGTAGGCAAATACTGGTCATTCCGTGCAGCAAAGAATTATCGACCTTTAGGTGTGAAGGTAAAAACAGGAATTTTATCGTTTTGGATTGGGACTCATGCTGAATACAATAAACTGATTCAAAATTAGAGCGATCGCGCTTTGGGGTATCGGTGAATAATGCGCGAGCTATTCTATTTGTGAAATGCGCGAGCTTTTTGTTTTGGTTGGGAATGCGCGAGCTATTCTATTTGTGAAATGCGCGAGCTTCCACATCACAGATTAACCCCTTACGCAAAGAAACCGGGTTTCTGCGACCAAGAAACTTTGGTGATGGCCTCGCGTGCGTACTTTCTTATTTTGGCTGTGCAACCGATTAATTAGCTGCTCTCTGATTAATCCTGCTAAAATTCCCGCTGCTACTGGCGGCGTCCACCACCTACCATCTTGCCATCCCCACAGGTTGCCTGTGCTTGTTTCTAACCAATTGCCCGATGCATCTACTAATATGGCTTCTTTTGCACCGTATTTTTGCGCTTGCTGCAATGCCAGCCAAGGCGATAGGTAATTACCTGTCTTGTGAGTCGCTAGCGTTCCCCCCTACCCCCCCCTTCAGCTACCCAAGCCGCTATACCATATTTTTTTCTTTCTGTCAAATCTGCGGGTAAGTTTCGCCCGGTAATCGATTCGCGCCCATCGGGAAATATGGTAATTCTAAGAACGGGGTAGTGTTCAGTTAAGATTTGGGCACCAAGTCGCACTCGTTCCCAGTTTGGCATCTGCCAGTCGAAGGTTTGGAGAGAAGAAGAAAGGCGACGCAGGTGTGCGAGC
>NZ_JBHFNP010000259.1:0-4437 GCF_041929235.1 Microseira sp. BLCC-F43 | reverse complement strand
GATGACGGAAGTTGCCAGTCAATGTATCTTGGCGAGGCTGATGATTAAAGCTTTGGGACGACCAGGGGTAGACAATGATATGGAGTTAGTTGGATCGGGGGAGGAATGGGAAATCCTCTGGACTCAACCAAAGCTGACGATTGAGGAAACCAGAGAATTGGTGGCGCTGGCGATCGCACCACCCCCTGCTAAAATCCCATCCCATTCCTAACATTAGAGATAATCATCCAAATCCACCTCAAGGGTGCAGTCAGAAGTCGGTTTTTCTAGGATCGTCGTGCGTCAGTCCTGAGATTGTCTGACAATAAAGTAGATCTGAGATTTGAGTAGGTTGTAAATTTATATCCATGTTGCTGAAGATTTGAAATCAGAGAAATTAATCGTTCTCCCATACTAAATCTCCCTTGATTAAAGCGTAATTTATGCAGCCAACTTGTCGGCTTTGGAAATGGCGGGTTAGCTTTAGTAGAAATATCGATAGGATGAATATACAGCGAGTATAGATCTAGACTCTTCAATTGAATTTTCATAGCGTTTTGAGTGATTTCCCAGGGCATAATTCGCATAGCACCACCTCCAGAAGTAGGCCATTTGAAGATATTAGCTGAAAAATTTGCCAGTTGAAATTCAAAAAAAGCTTTCGATTGAAAAATGTTTTGAGAAACAGATGTAAACCCTCTTAAATTTAACGGCTGATGATGCAAGCGTTGAATGCTACTTGAGTCGTATTGAAAACCCAGTTTAATCAGAGTATTTAACCTTTCGCGATCCATGCTGAAACAAGGCGCACGGTATCCATAGAGAGGTTTACCCAAAATATCTTCGTGTGTTCTCTGACAAAGCTGTAACTCGTTGCTGAATTCACTTACACTCATATTTAATGGTTGATGATGGCTCCAACCGTGAGATGCAAGTTTGTGACCTAGTTTTTGTAGTTCTTGGAATTTAGTCGGATAGGCTTTCAGTACTTCTCCCAGCACGAAAAGTTGTGCATGAATTCCGCGAGCGCTTAGAATTTGAATAAATCGGTCTAAGCCATCTAGCATTGAGTAGCTGCGATCGCAAGCTTTTTCGCGCAAGTATCCGGTATGATACCAGTCTTCAACATCCATTGAAAGCACAGCATACTTATCCGTTAGTTTCGGCGGATTGAAAATTGCTTTTGCTTGTGTTACCTCGTCGCTCAAACAAGCGTTTTCTTCAAACGCCTTACTTGCGTTTTTTGACATAAAACTGCCCCTTTTTTTATGTAAAAAATCCTCTATATCAACAAAAACCTGCTTTAATATTCTTATTTATAACATTTTTTTTCAATTAATTCCAGCCTTTGAGCAACTCTGTAAATTCTCGAGCTTCTGCTTTAAAATTAACCAAAAGAAAGGCAGATCATCTACTAGATATCTTTTCCACAATCTTCGGGGTTCTAAAATTAGACGGAATAACCATTCTAATCCTACATTACTCATCCATCTAGGCGATCTACGCATATTACCCGCTTCAAAATCAATCGTTGCACCAATCGCCAGAAATATTTTGATGTTCGTGAGTTTTTCTCTATATTTATAAATCCACTTTTCTTGCTTTGGTGTACCAACTCCAATCGCCAGTACTGTCGCCCCCGAACTCTGAATTATTTCAATTATTTGCCAACATTCTGATTCATTTTTTTCAAACCCATAAGAGGGAGAATAAGCGCCTACTACTATTTCTCTTCCTACTTTTTGATTGATTTTTGCTTGAGCCTTTTGAGCGATTCCTGACCCAGCGCCCAGCAAAAATATTTTGATTTCTTCATTCTGTTTATGGTAGTTATAAAAAGCTGGAAAAAAATCAGAACCAGAAATTTTTTCTGTCAACGGTGTACCCAAGAACCAAGATGAATATAGGAGTATTTGACCATCACAAACTACGTAAGTAGCAAAATTGTATGCTTCGCGAAATTCTCGATCTTCTCGCAGTTTAATTATGTGATCGACGTTGGGTGTAAAAACAATACCGAATTCGAGGTTTTCCAAAAGTTCGGTCATCGATAAATTATCAATCTCCGTGTTGAGAATATTTACTCTTTTCATCTCCATCTTTATTTATTTATTGCCTCAAAAGACATCGTTAATCAAAGAGAAGGTTTTCGCTGCGGGATTATACGGAATTTTACGATCGGAGAAGTTATTAGTTATGGTAAACAGGACTTACGCAGGTAAATCTGAGAAACCGGGTTTCTGCATCGCTCTCTAGTTCTTGTGTGACGATTTTTGGGAGAAACCGGGTTTCTGCGTCGATTTCTGCGTTGCTCTCCAGTTGACAAAGCAACGATTTTTCAGAGAGACCCGGATGGGTGCGCGTAATTCCTGGTCAAATTGCAAATGCGCTGGCGGGAATTATTCTGCTTAAATTGCGCTTCTCACTTATAATCCTGCCAGATTATTCACGAACTGCCCAAGGTTAAACCTACCCGACGAATGAGTAATAAACCCCGCTTTACTTGCTGCATAAACGTCCTGTGAGTCAGACAAGAGTTAGCACAAGAAACTGTGCCAAACTTGCTACAGGTTACCATTTGGGCGCGAAGTTGTTTAGCTTTATCGCCGTACCAAATATCTCTAGCACTGTGGGTTTTGACATTGCCAATGCTTGGGTAAAACCAGCACATGCTCACGTCACCGTTGGGGGTAATATGGTAGTCTCGCAGTCCCACGCGACAAGGGGAAACACCGTGTCTTACTATTTTTCCCATAAAATAATCTGGAAAAGATCGCAGTTTTTCTTCACTGGTCTCGATCGGCATCCCGTCTTTTTTCATTGCGATTAGCGTCTCCACAGTTTCCCGCAGTGCTGAAATATCAGCTTGATCGCGAATCCAAAGCTCCGTGTCAACTTCCTTTGTCCAAGGGGAAACAGTATGGAAGTCAATGCTAGTCGCGCCTACTTGTTGCGACCACTCAACCAATCTTGGCAAATTGCGGAAATTCAGTAAGTGAACTGTCGGTTGAATCCGAATTGGGAATTTTAAACCTAGCCGTTCACTCTCTTCTCGTAGAAAACCTATTCCCTGAGTAATATTATCTAACGAACCGGGTACGCCTCGAACATAGTCGTGAATTTCTGCTGTTGATCCATCGACTGATATATCAATGTTGAGCGGTCGTGCTGCAACTACTTTCTTAGCAGTCTGATGATTGAACGCCGATCCGTTTGTAATCACACCCCAGTTAATCTCTTCTTTGTAGCAAAATTCGAGCAAGTCCACAAACCCTTTTTTGATGAAAGGTTCGCCGCCAACAAACTGGATTGAGAAAAACCCGATAAATTGCTTCAAGCTCAGCAGTGCAGCTTGCCACTGCTCAATTGTCATTTCCTCAAGATATTCTTTTTGCCGCCAAAAGTTACAGGAGCGACATTTGTAGTTACAGCGCTCGTTAACCATGCCATGAATACCCTGGATAGGATGCGGCTTTGTCATGTCATAACCCGTTTTTAAGTACAGCATCTCGGATATGCTGTGAGTCCCGTACTTTGTTGCCGCATTCACCAGCGTTTTTAAATGCCTATTTTACATCCTTTCGTTAAAAAAACAATCAGTATCAATGGCTTTCTATTTCAATAGCAACTATTTTAGTAACCATCTATTTAATTGGTTATTTTCCTTTATACTCAATTAGTCAAGCTTACCTGTAAAACACTGTCCTCTTTGTTTTCCTACTCGGTTTTCTAGTGGCAAATTAAACCCAATACAGCTTATCACTTCAGTCTTTGAAGCTTGGTTAACTCCGTAATTTTACTGAACCTGTGTATATTTACTTGATGTTATTGTAAGTTAGCGTTCTAAAACAGAGTGGATTTTTTTGATTTTTTTTATATAACTTTATATTATTTTATGAAGCTTTGATGAAGCGGGCATGAAAATTGTGTGAAGACTGAGAGAAAAAACTTGCCTGCTAAGCACTTCAAGCGCATCACTACCTACGTAGACCCGGAAGTTTACGAGTTAATTGGTAATAGAGCTGCTTGAGAAAATCGCTCGGTTAGTAAGCTAATCGTCATGGAAATTGCATCACCGTGTCTCCCCATCTCCCCCTCCGGTGCGTCTTTGGGGGAATCTGCATTATGCAACTTGAAGGCACATCAGCTTAATATGGCGGAGACAATGCTAGCTCAAGCAGCGTACATCGGAACAGGTAAACATCCTGGGGAACCACAACAGAAACCCCAGCAGGAGGCAGAACCTTGAATTCAAGCGCGCGGTCGCGTAGCTAGCCCTTGGCATATCGCTTTTCAGTAGCAATTCTTACTGCCTTGTCAGCTACAGGATTTTATGCTGATAGGGTAGAGGCTAAACAAGTCTATGAAAATCGCATCTATAGATCGGGAATTAATCGAAGGCACCGATGAGGTGATGACCAGAGTCGTGATGACGGAAGTTGCCAGTCAATGTATCTT
>NZ_JBHFNP010000258.1:0-33443 GCF_041929235.1 Microseira sp. BLCC-F43 | reverse complement strand
GTGATTTCCTACATGCCGGTCACAATATGAGTGGTTATTTTGATGATAATTTCTTTGGGGGAGTTGCTCTGGACGATTGGGCGCTAGAACTAGAAAATTACTGTGTTGTCTTAGGGAATATCAAGCAAGATTCTCCTCTGGCTTACCTGAAGATGAAACAACAGATGCTGCACAACTGGAGGGAAATTGTCGAGCGACCGGATTTATTAAGCGGCACTGCTTACAATGAAAAGTTGATGATTCCTAAGCACCATCAGGATAATGAGCTGAATGCCCTCGCTTTTGCTTATATTTACAAACTGATGCTTGCCTATGTCTTTAGCAACTACACCAATGCCCTAGAGTACATTGCCCAAGCTAATCTCTATATCATGGGAGTGGCAGGATTAATTCATACTCCGGTTTTCCATTTCTATGCCGGGTTAACCTACTTGGCACTCTTCTCTACCCAGTCAGAAATTGAACAAGCGAACACGCTCGCTCTGGTGGAAACCCATCAAAATACTCTGGCTAAGTGGGCGCACTATGCTCCCATGAATCACCAACATAAAATTGACTTAATAGAAGCAGAAAAATGCCTGGTTTTAGGCCATAATTATGAAGCAGGAGATTGGTACGATCGCGCCATTGCTCTTGCCAAGGAAAACCAATATATCCAAGAAGAAGCACTTGCTAACGAACTTGCTGCTAAATTCTATCTGGATTGGGGAAAAGAAAAAGTTGCAGCTGGATATATGCAAGAAGCATACTACTGCTATGCCCGATGGGGAGCCAAGGCGAAAGTTGCCGATTTAGAGCAACGCTATCCGCAACTACTAGGGGCTATTCTCCAACCAGCTAACTTTGCTATCAAATCATCGTCAACGATTGCGACTGGGAGCAAAAGTGTAACTAGCACCAGTAGTAATGAGAATTTATGGTTAGATTTTCCGGCGGTGATGAAAGCAGCACAAGCTATTTCACAGGAAATTGAATTAGAAAAACTGTTAGCAAGTTTGATGCAAATTGCCATGACCAATGCTGGCGCTACCAGTGGGTGTTTAATTATTTACCAACATGAACAATGGCGAGTAGTCGCTCAAGCTGGAGAAGCATCAATAAAAATGCTAGATATTCCGCTCGTTCGATATCAGGAAATTCCCCAAAGTTTGATTTACTCGGTAGCACGGAGTCAAGCGACAGCAGTTTTTGATCATCTCAGTTCATCTGGACAATTTGCAGGCGATCCCTATATCATCACCCATCAACCTAAATCGGTGCTTTGTACTCCCATTAGCAAACAGGGAAAAACCCTCGGCATTTTGTATTTAGAGAATAATGTGACAGTGGCAGCTTTTACTAGCGATCGCGTCGCAATTCTTCAACTCCTCACCAGCCAAGCCGCCATCTCCCTAGAAAATGCCCGTCTCTACCAAGAAATCGAAAACTATTCCCATACATTAGAAGCCGAAGTCGAGCGAAAAACTGAAGATTTAAGGCAAAAAGCTGTTGATTTAGAGCAAGCTTTGAAAAATTTACAACAAACCCAAGCACAATTAATTCAGAGTGAAAAAATGTCCGCCCTCGGTCAATTGGTAGCGGGGATAGCCCACGAGATTAACAATCCAGTGACTTTTATTCAGAGTAATCTTGAACCGACGGAGAATTATGTCAAAGATTTGCTGAGTTTGCTGGAACTTTATCAACAAGAATATCCTGAAACAAGTGCAGTAATCCAAGCAAAAATCCAAGAAATTGATCTAGAATTTATTTGGTCAGATTTAACTAAAATTCTGCAATCGATGCAAGTGGGAAGCGAACGGATCAAGCAAATTATCCTGAGTTTGCGGAATTTTTCCCGCTTGGATGAAGCCGAGATGAAAGCGGTAGATTTGCACAAGGGAATTGAAAGCACTTTACTAATTTTACAAAACCGCTTGCAAGGAACTGATAATCAACCCAAGGTAGAAGTGATTAAAGAGTATGGCAACCTGCCTCATGTCAACTGTTATGCTAGTGAGATGAATCAAGTATTTATGAGTATTATCAGTAATGCTCTTGATGCTCTCAAGGACGCCAATAAAACTACTAAAAATCCGCTGATTAGGATTCAGACTGAAGTGAGAGAAAAAGAGCGGGTAAGAATTGCGATCGCTGATAATGGTTGTGGGATTCCCCCTCAGATACGATCGCGTATATTCGAGCCATTTTTTACCACTAAACCAGTGGGGAGTGGTACGGGTTTAGGTTTATCTGTCAGCTATGCGATTATCAAAAAACATGGGGGTAAATTAACCTGTGATTCTACCGTCGGCAGCGGGACAAAATTCACGATCGAGATTCCCATTAACCATTGACGTAATCAGAAATAGTAAACTTTTGGTTTGGTGGATATTGGATTTGGCATATGCAATCGTCAGATATTGCAAAAGAGGCTAATAACGCAAGTTGCTAGTTATCTTTTTAGGGCTGCTAATGGCTGGTAGAACCGAAAAATATTCCCATCAGCAATTAGCAATTAGCGATTAGCAATGCGAGCAACCCACGATAGTTATAACTAGCAACTTGGGTTAATAGTAGAAATTCTCAAACCAGGATCTCTACAACAGGCGTGCGGCTGCCTCACGCAATCGATAGTTACAATCAGCAACGATTGGACTACCATGAGCGACAGAAATAACCTGCAAGTCAGGTATATCATCGGCTAATGCTTCTAACCACTGGCGATAGGCATTGCGATCGCTCATAAAAAACTGCCTACCCAAGCCAGTAATACCGAAAAATCCACTCGCTCCGATTGCACTTGCTCCTAACCATTGAAACAGAAATTTACCTTTGGGTAAGTTCTGCTCGAAATATGACTTGTTTAAGTTAAATAGAATGTCTGTAAACACTAATGCTTTTCCCGTCGGTAGTGGCAGTTCGTAAACGAGTTCTTGCGGACGAATACCAGCAGGTGCGTGACAAGTAATTCCGTATGCAGGTAAAATTTCCTCTGGGATTCCATCTACTGCCACCACTTGTTCTACATACGGTTTTGCTGCTGCTGGACAAACAACTAAAAGCTTCGGATAGCGCTGTTTATAGACACGAGCATCAAGTCTGTGGATGCGGTTAGGTACAATCAGGATGTTAGGCGTGCCTAAAGACTCCAGTTTTGCCATGCCCGGTTCATTTAAAGCGATCGCGCTGTGAATCAGTAGGCTACCGTCTGCTAATCTATAAAGTACCATTTCACGCAAAACCATAGTAGAACTAGGTAAAGTGCCGGTCACGTGCCAAAGATTTGCTGCGAGTTCTTCAATCGCACCATGAGGTGAAACATGAGAGAGCCACTCATCTTGAGTAGAAGTGCCTATAGGCTGAGGAGGTTTAATTGAGGAGAAGAAAGAATAAAATAGCTCAGAAGCATCTCTTTTTTCTTGATTCATATCGATCGCTGCCTTATTAGCTTCAACTCAATATTTAATAAATATATCTTTCTAGCGACTTTTGACAGCGATCGCCGGCTATATAGAAATTGCTTACCAACGCAACACCAGTGCTGCCATCCGGGATTTGAAACAACAACTAGGTGAATTACCCACCAATCGATCGACTGGCAAAAACTCAAAAATTTGTGGTGCGAACGCGAGTGCGTGGCTTTGGCATAACGCGAGTGCGTGGCTTTGGCATATCCCATGACAGTCCTGTAACAATTACCAACCCTATACAGCACATCAAATCTCTTGTTCCCATTTTGGGAGCGCGTTATCATAGGCGCTATGCGTATCTTGTCCTGCAAGACTTTATCTTACCGAGGGAAGTGTGGAAATTCAAGAACTTAAAGCGCTGATCAAAGAAAGTATGCGGGAAGTTTTGCGAGAGGAACGACTGATGCTCTGCAAAATCCTGATGCCCTATGTTGATGATGCAGAACAAGCCGAACTGGAAGCCGAGTTTGGTTCACCCGCTGATTACCAAGAAGACGAAGCTGTTGATATGACCGCGTGGGTGAAGCATGGCAATCAAGTTTCGTAAGCAGGCGATCAAATTTATCGAAAAGGCTGACCCTGACACACTCAACCGCATCCAAGAAAAGCTCAATCAACTGTTGGTTTCTGTCGAAGCACAAAGCGTGATTCCGTTTATGGAACGCGACATCAAATAAATGAAAGGCGACTGGGAAGGCTTCTATCGGCTCCGAATTGGCAAAGTTCGGCTGATTTTTACGGTGGATACAATCTCTGGTGATATTGAAGTATATTCCATTGGAAGTAGAGGCGATGTTTACAAAAAGGGCTGACCCTCTTACCCACTATCTCACTCACCCTAAAACGATCGTGTCCTTTTCAAGGCTAAAAGCTTTTCTCCAGAGGAGCAAGACACGGGAAAAATGAGTGCAAGCACCTGATTTCATAAAGTTTAGGCATAGTGATATTAGCAGTGGTGAAAGAAGGCCATCAAGGTATTATTTTATCTTCATCACACAGAGAAATAATTCGATTCACAAAAGCTTTTAGATCTGGACAAGCTTGAATCGCAATCATCAGATCGTTGTCCCTTAAAATCGCTTTTCCATCAATTGGCTTGTTATAGCTTCTTTTGCATTTTCCATCTTCAAAAATATCCTTAATCCAATAGGCAGGAGGTTTTTGGTGATTCACGGTTTCAGGAGAACCACTAGGAGCAGAACGGTTGTGTTTTGCTAAAGTTTGAATAGTTGTCCAGTATGGAAGCAACCATGCTTCAAAATCATGTAATGCTGTATGTCGATAAAATTTTGGGTTGTTTCCCACCCAATTCATCATTTTAGCTTTAGCGTCAGCCGCATCTTGAAAGTCATTTGTTCCCGTATAAACATCTGTAAGTGCGATTACAGCATCATAGCCATCATTATCTAAAAGATTTTCAACTACACGCTTGAGTTTCCCTTCCTTGGGAATGCGACCATCTTGCGGAATAAATTTAAGCTTTGGCATTTTTTGCTCTAAACGACTTTGCAGAAACTCACGCAGTTTCTCTCTAAATGCCACTTCGGTAGCGCCTTCAACCAAAATAGCAATTTTCATGGGCGACCACCCATGACATTCATTGCCCAAACTTGGTCAAGGCTGTAATCTTCTAACCATTTATCTAGGTTCAGGGTGTCAGCCCATGTCATTTTTGCCTCACCTTCTTCGATATCGCAAATCAAAACCTCCCGTGGTTCCAGAAATCTGATCAGTCGATCTGAGTGGGTTGCCACTATCAGCTGTGTGTGTTTTGAAGCTTCTCTCATTAAATATACTAAATGTCTTAAAAGTTCGGGATGTAAGCTAACTTCCGGTTCATCTATCAAAGTGATTGTTGTTAAACTTTGACTTTGCAGCAGAGTAACCAACCACAGGAAGCGCAGTGTTCCTTCTGATAACTCATGTACGTAGATAGGTTGAGAAAAATTTCTATCTTTCCAAGTCATGGAAATAGTTCCAGCGGCAACCGGAGGAAAGTTTAATCGCTCAAAATCTGGAAAGGCAGCAGATAGAATATTTTCTACCATTTCAAAGCGATCATCGCGATCTGTTTCCCGCAGGTCATAAAGACAGGAAACTAGGTCTTCACCACTTGCTCCAGGCAACTTTGCAGGGCGCATTGCTTGCGGTAGACGAATTGGGCTTTTCTCTGAAACATCGAGCGCCCCATAATATGTACAGGAAGCAAGGCTCTTTCTCAAATTTTCAGGTTCGCGATACATTTTAGGAACTTGAGAAAGTGATGTTTCAAGCGGGTTGTGATCCCAATTCGGCCTCAAAAGTTTGCGGTCTTCTTGACTAAAATATTTAATATCTAAACCATAAGATTCAATATACTTAAATGGTTCAGGGGCGCTGATATTGCTCTGCTGTGTTAAAGTTTCTTCGCTAATTTCATAAGATAAACCTTTAGGAGACAAAGTTAAACTATACTTTAAAGGCTGCCTCTCTGGTACTTTCATTGAAACTGCAATTTCCAGTTCCCGCGCTTTACCTCTCGTCAAAATTTCATTCAAGCCGCCTTTGAGTTGCAATATATTATGTAAATTCCCGCTTGCTGAAGCAGCTAGTACCGAAAGAACATCTAAAAAAGAAGTTTTTCCTGAGCCGTTTGCACCAATCATAACGATGAGATTTCTCATCTCTAGCTCAATATTTTGAATACGGCGAAATCCCTTTACTGATATATTTTCAAATCTATTCATACGGCTAACCGCCATCATTATTAATAGGTAAATTTGCCTAGACAGCCAAGTGTAGATCAACCTTTAGTATACCTTGCCTTGGCAGAATTACACTGACTCCACCGACCAAGAAAGTTCGCAAATCACCCCTCCCTTGGGTAAAGATTCTCGCCGAAACTGTCCGCCCAATCGTTTTGCCAAAACTTCACTCTGCTTTGTTCCCTGTTGTTCCTGTCCGGGTTTTAGTCCAACGCCATTGTCCTGCACTTTGAGGATATATTTCCCCTCTTGATGTTGTCCCGTTACTACAATTCGAGTCGTTCCAAGAGCGTGTTTCCCCACGTTGCACAAAGCTTCTTCTAACCACAAACACAAGTCTCGCTTCATTTCCAGAGTCAGGTTAGTTTGCTCAAGCGGTGCGAAATTTCGCACTTTGACTTTAATGGTTTTGAAGTAGGGTAAATTGCGCTTCAAAGTCAGGGCGTAAACTTCGTGCAATAGATTATGTAAAGGGCGGTTGAGATCGATACAAGTTCCTTCTCCCAGACGCAGAGTTTGTTCGGAAGTAGCCGTTTCTAGGGTGTTTGGATACACTTCATCGGTGAGACTGCGCCCGACTGCCCGAATCTCTGCATTCAGATCGTCTAAGCGTTGAAACAATTGTTGAGATGGAATTTTTTCTATTTGGACATCTCGCAGCAGGAGTGCTAGGGTTTGCAAGGGGCCATTATGAATTTGGGTAAAAGCTTGTTCGATTGCTTGCTGACGAATTGCCTGCCGCTCGACAATTTGGGCATAATATTGGAGGCGTTCGGTATATAAGCGATCGACCATATCCTGGAGACGGTTATAAAACAGAATGAGGACAATTTGTATCCCCATTGCTGGTCCAAGGGAGATGAATAAATCCAATCCGCGCGAGGTGAGTAATTCTGTCGGGTGCAAAATTAAATAGGTCAGAATTGGGGCAGCGATCGCAATCCATGTCACCATAGTTGCAATCAGCAATCGCTGGGGACGCAAGACGATCAGCATCACCATTGTCAACACGAACAAAGCTGATGTTAGGGGAGGCAAACTGCCTACGAGGGTAGTGTGCGATGATGCGGCTTGGATCGTAAATAACCAACTGGGAAGCACTACAAACATTACTGACCCCAGTAACCCCAGATTTATTACTGTTTGCAAGCTCTCCGGTTTTTTGTAGAGGCGAATCAGTAAAATAAAGGATGCGATCGCCAACAATGGAGGCGCAATCAAGTCAACGATATGAGGGTTGGGTTGCAGTCGATGCAGAAATGTGGCAATGGTGGCGCCCATTGTCGTCACACTCAAAATTGCCAGCGTGACTCGGCGCTTTAATATATTTTGAGGTTCTAGAACTTTAAACATAGCCTTCAATCAATTAATCCGGTTTCGCGGGCACGTATTTGGGTGATTGCCCGGATATTTTTACCCTCTTCAGGATAGATCTCCAGTACATCCTGAATTTTAGACCAATAGTGACGGATCGTTCTTTCTGATTTGTGCATTGCTTGAGCGATCGCTTTATCTTGAAGTCCCTCTTCAAATGCCAGTCGCAGCACTTCTAACCACTCTGGTTTCACTTCTAAATCGGTTTGCAAATCCTTTGTGTGCGTCAACCCTTGCATTGCCCACTCCAAGCGCGTCAGGAAGGTGTCTACTGGCAGACTTTTATCTGCGATGGTAAATCCTCCCTGATGATTGTCAATTTCGGGCATGATGCGAACTAATGCTTTGACGTTACTGCTTTGCACCATCAGGTTTAGGTGTGGATAATCGTGCATCAAGCACTTGAGCAAATTCAATCCATGTTCAATGTGTGCAGTCGTTCCGGATGTCTCTGGGATGGACAAATCTACGATCGCCAGGTCAGATATATTCTCTCTCACTTGCGTCAGGGCTTCTTGGACTGTTTGTGCCGAACGGATTTGTGCGTTTGGAAAGCGATCGCTAACCAAACTAATCGTTCCATTTAGCAGCAGGCGATGGTCATCAACAATCAGAATCTGTGTCATACTCGTTAGCGAATTACTCCTTTCGGTGCCCGAAGAATAGTATTATTGAACCGCGTTAGCGTTCGCTCAGCATTGCGGATGCGCTTAGGGATTCAAGGGTAGCGAATTAGACGCAAAGGACATGAAGGAAGAAGAAGGAAGAGAAAAGAAGAAGTAGATAATCTTCTAGGCGGATGGGAGTAACGTAAAATCCTGCTGGTTAATCAAGTTAGCTTGCACTCCATTGAGAATAGCTAATAGCTCGCCCGTTTGAGTTATGTTAATTAAAGTAGCGTTACTACCTTGGATAATACTCAACTGAGCGAAACTCAAATTACCGCCGATTTCTAACAAGTCTATCCCATCCTCAAAATCTCTAATTGTGTCTGTATCTTTACCAGGTAATAAAACAAACCTATCGCTACCAGTACCTCCTGCAAGAAGATCGTTACCCAAATCGCCAATCAGTCTATCATTATCAGCACCACCAGTCAGGGTGTCATTATCCTTGCCACCCATGAGGGTATCATTTCCCTCATCTCCGTTAAGTTTATCCTGTCCTTCATTGCCAAATAGTAAATCGTTACCCTCTCCGCCACAGATGCAATCTTGTTGACCATTACCACCAACGGGAATCGGGCTACCAATACCACCGAAGATAGTATCATTTCCTGTTGCCCCGCAAAGACTGTCATTACCTAAATCGCCAAACAGCAAGTCATTGCCAGCATTGCCAACAACGATGTCATCCTCCTTGCCACCGCGTACTGTATCGTTGCCGTCTTCGCCAAATAAGGTGTCGTTGCCTTGATTGCCATTGAGTAGGTCATCGCCGCTGCCGCCAAATAGCAAGTCTCGTCCTTGAACATCTGCCCCAAAAGCTTCGCCGTTGCCGCCAAATACTGTATCGTTACCCTTATCTCCTGCTAGGGTATCGTCGCCTTTATCGCCCCAAATTAGGTCATCATCTTGACCGCCACGCAGGAAGTCGTTACCTTGACCGCCTCTAGCATTATCGTTGCCTTGGTTACCGTTGAGGACATCGTTACCTGTATTGCCGTTGAGGAAATCATTGCCTTCATTGCCAAGGATGAAGTCGCGTTCGCTGCCACCAAAAGCGGTATCATTACCGGCATTACCGTAGAGATTATCGTTACCAGCACTACCAAATAGCCAGTCATCGCCATCCAAACCATTGATGGCTTCGCTAATATCATTGCCAATGAGAATATCGTTATTTGCAGTACCATCGATCGTGCTGCTGACTGTATTGGGTAAAACTGTTTCACCTGTCAGCTTGTCTAGATTGGGATAAACTATCTGCTTGCAGAAACAATCTTCTTCTATATCGTCATTGGTAATAATACCAGTGCTTTGTTTGGCAATTGAGTTGATAGTTGCATTAGTCGCACTGGTTAAGTTAACGGTAAAGGTTTCATCTGTTTCTAGGATGGTATCGCCCAGGACGTTAACAGTAATAGATTGGCTAGTTTCTTCTGGATTAAAGGTATTTGTACCGTCATTATCTATGTAATCGCTAAAAGCGATCGCACTACCGTTATCGGTGGTATAAGCGACGGTAACGGGAACTGTGGTGGGATTGGAAAGATTGACGGTGAAAGTGTATGCGTTCGCATCATTGTTTCCTTCAGGCTGAGCGATCGCAGCGGGAGTTATGCTAACGTTAACGCTATCGTTGTCGGTATTGGTGACGTTGATATCGACGGGATTGAGATTGTTGTAATTGCTGTCTGTGCTGGTAGCAGCGGCGGTGATGATTTGGTAAGCTTTGTCGCCATCAGCGATGCTATCATCAATTCCTGTAATCGTTACAGTTTGTGCTGTATTCCAATTACTAGCAGTAAAAGTCAGGGAAGATCGATCAATTGTTCCTTCCGCTGTATTACTACTACTTAAGTTAATCGTAACGTCGGCAGTAGGTTGAGTATCCAGTTTGACGGTAAAATTAGCTTGAGTACCGCTTTCATTCGTGCTTAAACTGGTTGGTGTCAGGGTAACTCCAGCCGTGTCATTGTCGATATTGGTAACGGTTACATTGTTGGGAGCGATCGCAGCATAAATCGGATCGCTACTAACAACGCTAGTTTGGATATTGTAAGTAATATCGCCATCATCAATATTATCATCAACACCTGTTACAGTAACAGTTTGTGCTTGATTCCAGTTATTGGCATTGAAGGTAATACTAGCAGGAACCGTGCCTTCTTGCGAATTATAACTGGCAAGATTAACTGTAACGTTACCAGTCGGTTGCGAAGTGAGAACAACTGTAAAGTTAGCAATACCTCCATTTTCACTGGTGTTACCGCTAATAGATGAAATGACAAGATCTGCGATATCGTTGTCGGTAATGTTTGCGGTGAGGGAATTAATCGTAATTCCGTTATAGTTGGCGTCGCTGCTGGTAGCTGTATGAGAAATAGTGCCGCTATGATTTCCTTCGGCAAGGTTATCGTTTGTCGCGGTAACTGTGACTGTTTGAGGAGTATTCCAATTAGCTGAAGTGAAGGTTAAGCTAGTTGGCGATGTTCCGGTTTGCGTACCGTTGTTGATGGCAATTGTCACATCAGAAGTTGGTTGAGATGTCAGGACAATTTCGTAACTATCTGTCCCGCCACCTTCGGTGATATTCGTGCTACCACCGGATAAGGTAATTGTGACTCCGGCGGTATCGTTGTCGGTAATTGTGCCAGTTACCTGGTTAGCAGTCGTGTCAATTTGAGCGTTGGTGGCGCTATTTAACCTGACGGTAAAAGTTTCGTTACTTTCGACAATTGCATCGCCTTTTGCTTGAACGGTGATGGTTTGCGTGAGGGAACCGCCTGCGGTAAAAATAATGCTATTGTCGTTGTCGATATAGTCGTTATTGGCAAGAGTTGCAGTTCCGTCATCGGTGCTGTAATTGACAGTAACGTTTTGAGTTATGGCGCGAGAAAGTGTGACGGTAAAAGTGTAGTCAGTTGTACCGCTATTGCCTTCATTTTGCGTTAAGGAAGCGGGTGTGAGACTGACGGTGGGGACAGTGAGGGAAAAGTCATCGATTGCCAATCCATGGTCAAATCCTGCATCGTTAACCTCTAACCAACGAATCCAAAGAGTATCGCCATTTGCCCAACTGGTATTAATTGTTCCACCCCTGCCACTAACCCTACCCGCCACGTTGCCATCTACAGTAACGCTGTTATTGTTTACAGGGGATGTCCAGTCAAAATTGCCACCCGGTGCTGTCCAGGAAACAGCACTAAAGCTACTGCCAAAGCCATATTGCAGTACCATGTTTTGTGGTGTTGTATTCGCAGCCCGCCACTGTTCGCCGTTAAAAGATATGCTGAGATTGGTGATAGTCGTGCCAGTATTGTTAGTGGCAGCAAAGGCGATCCAACCTGCGATCTCACCTCCTGCTGGATTACCGAAGTAAGCACCTCCCGAACCAACACCGCCCAAGGCGCGTTCTGTACTACCAATAGTTCCGTAACTATAAAAGTTTCCCGTATTTTCAGAACTATTATCTGTAAAGTAAGTTGTTAGAGCAGTGCCAGGGCTGGGCTGACTGAAAAGAAACCAACCGGGGAGGGTTGTATCGTTTGTCCAGGTAACATTCGTACCCGTATTGGCAAGGGTATCAAAGTTTTGAGAGTAGGAACCGTTAAAGCTTACTGGCACTGGGATACCTCTTTTTATAGTATATTTAATTACAATGCTAATTCTGTCCTACTTATGGGAGAACCCTAATAAATAGGTGAGTATAAATAAACTGAACAAGAGGCGGGCACCGACGCCCACCCCACAAGAGATCTAAAATTCTTGTGGGGTGGGCATTCTGCCCGCCCAGAGATCTAAAATTCTTGTGGGGTGGACATTGTAACAAGCAGATTGCTAGTCGGCTTCCCATTAGTGATATGATGTCCGCCTAATTACCCTGAATAAAAATCTCGACCCGTCACCGTGTCACCGTTCTCCCTTGTCATTCCTAACTAAGGGTATTTAACCGGACATGATATGAGTCGACTGTTTCGACCCATTGGCGCCGAATCTTTGCCGCGCTGCGATGGTCTATCGATGTGGTTCGCTGCTGACCTCTACCTGATGCTGACGTGCAGCAAGAGCGTTCGGCAAAGCAGTCGCTACGCGAATCGCTTCTACCATAATCTTATACTCCTGTACTTGTATCCGCGCGTGCAGGGTTTCTGGGGTGTCGTCGGGCAAAACTGGCACAGCAGCTTGGATGAGAATTGGGCCGCTGTCAACTTCTGGAACAACTAAGTGAACCGTACACCCAGTAATTTTTACACCTGCGGCAAGGGCTTGCTCTACTGCCCGGACGCCTTTAAAACTAGGTAATAAACTGGGGTGAATATTGATAATTCGGTTGGGGAAAGCATCAATAAAACCAGGAGTTATAATTCGCATCCAACCTGCTAAAATAACCCATTCAACATCATATTCCCGCAAGGTTTGGACGATTTTGGCGTCTAAGTCTTGGCGACGCTTAAAGTCTCGATGGTTGAGCAAGAAGGCGGGAACATTCCAGCGTTCGGCTCTTGCTGCGGCTTTGATGCCTGGATTATTGTAAATCAAAACTTGTATTTTAGCGTTTAACTGTCCGTCGGCGATCGCTTGTGCAATAGCCTCAAAGTTACTACCACTCCCAGAAGCCAGAATACCTAGTTTCACAGGTGCATCTTGTTGGGGAAGTTTGGCTGGAATGGTTGGAGAAACGAGGCTCAAGGTAGAATCATCTGATATTGGGGTCACAGTCATGGCAGATGGGAGGTTTGATTGCAGAGGGGTAAACTATATAGTAAGTCGTGGTCGGATTCAGATGCGATCGCTGCCTGGATCTTTTTATCTCCTGCTCTCATCCTACTTGGTATCTTCGTCCTCTGGCCCATCGCCTACCTGTTTTACCATTAGCGGCACTCGCTGGGTAGGTTTAAGAAATTATCTGCGCTTTGATTTTGGCTACGCCGCCGCAGCTGCAACGGTGTTGCTAGCTGTTACACTGGTGCTAGTTTACTTGCAACTGCTTCCTTGGGGCGAAGAAAGCTAAATGACGCTGGCATAATATGAGTTGTAGGACTGGTGCAATGGAAGAGCGATCGCAAATACAACAGATTATAGAAACGCTCAAAAATGATTTACCAACGCTTTTTGAGCAAGATATTTCTTATGATATTTATACGCCGGATATCTACTTTCAAGACCCGGTCAACAAGTTTAAATGGAAATTCAACTATCGGATTATTTTCTGGACGCTGCGATTTCACGCCCGGCTATTTTTTAGCGAAATTTACTTCGATCTGCACGATGTTGCTCGGAAAACTGAGGATACAATTATTGCCAATTGGACGGTGCGTGGTGTTTTGCGAGTTCCTGGGAAAGCTCGCATATTTTTTAATGGCTATTCTACGTATAAACTCAATGAAAATGGTTTTATCTACGAACATATCGATACTTGGGATCGGAAACCGGGAGAGATTTTAAAGCAATTTATCCGCAAGGGAGAGGATAGCTAATATTTAATGAACCCCAGAGGCGCCGAACCGGGAAGACAAGAGAAAGAGAGGTTAAGGAGAGTTTTTATTACGCTCGGCTTGCTGAGAAAAAATTCTCAATTCATCTGGAGCGCCGGTATTTAATTTGCTTTGATCCATATCGACTAAATTGTATTGCACGTTTTCAGTAAAAATTGTCAAAATAATTTTCGTGATTTCCAAGAATTTAATCACCCAATGGCATTCTTCTTGGGAATAATCTTCATAGTATCGAATTAAATTTGCCATACAAACTTCTAAATGAGTACGAGTCGGCGGGCAAATTAAAATCAGTTTGAGCAAAATAATTGCTAATGTTAAAGGATTTCCTTGAGAAGCTAAGGCAATAAACAAGGAAGAAGGTTCTCCATTTCTGGGGATAGTCAACCATTCTATCGTGCGATTGCAAGTTTTGAGCAGCAGCGGTTTATTTAATACCTCTTCGTCATATTCTTGATAAATGCCTTCTAGTTTTTCAGTTAGCTTTGTTCTCAGATTATCTACTAATCCTTGATTAGAGACAGAGAAAAACAAGTATTTTATTAAACTTTTTTTAAAGTATTTGTATTTAAGCCGGTGAGTTTGTTGGATAAAAATATTCGCTAAATTGCCATAGCTAAAAAAACTGCGTTTGGCTACAACTTTTTTGATTAATTCCAGTGCTTCATCGCCGAGAAATGTTGGATTTTGAGTTCTTTGAGCGTGAGGCGCATCAGGATGAGAATGTGCTGTGTACATAGCCAAATCCACCTTAAATTTATCTTGTAACTGCTGGGATAATACTTTAGCCGCTTGGCGCTGTTCTAGGGAGTTTTGAGAATTAGCATACTGAGAAGTTAACAAATAAGAAGTGTAGTGGTTCTTCCAGTGTTGTTTTTGTTGATAGTCGTATTTAGCAACAAATACTTTGATTTCTTGGTATTCTTGACTATTGATAAAATTATCTAGCCAAGTACTCAGATGATTGAGCGTTTGGGATTTTGTGCAACAATTAACGGGAGCATTACCAAGCAATTCAATCAGCTCCTGTGCTGGCTTGTATTCCCGGCGAAAAATCCAGTTGTTAAGAATAATATAAATAGTTCGCGTTAAAGTGTTTTTAAACTCTTCTTCATCGCGACAAATAATTATTTTATAAAACGCTTTTTGCGGTTCTGTCTGAACCACAACAAACTGGATAAATAAATTTTTAAATTCAGATAAAACTAAGTCGGGTGACGATTGCTTAACAAGATTTAGAAAAAACTGGCAGATTGTTTCCCTCTGTGGGGAGAGATCTGGTTGGGGATCGTTTGAATTTGGCAGCGATTCAGTATGATGAACAATGTTTGAGTCATCGCTGGGGAGTGGAGCTTTAATAGCTCTAAAGTGTCCAGTTGTAGCTTGAGGGAAAAAACCTTGAGATACCATCTCAGTGCCGGGAACTCTTACAGTTTAACTGTATAATTCCTCTCTACGAGATTTAGCGATCGCAGACCTCTGTTAAGGATGATTGTTACCACAATACCCCGTGAGGCGAGCTACAAGCTGAGGGTGACGCCAGTCACAGGTTAGTAGTTAGTAGTTTAAGATATCATTATGAAGCGCGATCGCCTAGTTCTTTGCAGCCCAGACAAGAGACCCAGTCACCGACTGCTAGCACAAATTGGCTAACCGGGATCAAAGGCAAGATTTCTCGGCTGGGGGTCGGTTAGATCTATTCCAAGTCTTATTATGGATATGGCAGAAAGAGCGATCGCGGATCTAGATCACAACGCGATCGCCAATTTATCACAGACACCTAGTTTAACTCGGCTGGATTTGCCTCCAACGACTCAAACAAGCGATTCAGACTCGCGACAAACTGCTCAATTTCTCCCTTTGTCATCTCCACCCATCCATCAAATCCCAAGATCGAGGTGACAGTCATCTCCATCACTGGGTAAAAATCCGCGAAGGTTTGCGATGACAGCCACAGTCGAACTTTTCCTTCTTGTGTAGGCTGTCCTGACATTGTAAACAAACATTGGGAGCGATTGCTAGACTTGGTCGCGATCAAATTATCGGCAGGTCCGAATACTAGATTAGTAGGCCAGGGATTCAAAGTCAGGTGGTGTTTCTCTGCTGCTTGCGTCACCATCTGAAATTCTGTGCCGATGCCGTGTGCCTCCGCCATTGCCATAATCGCTTCTATGCGTTTATTTTTAGTTCTTTGGGGTTGGATTTTCCCTCCGAAGGTAACGAGAGGAAATACTGGGGAGGATGGAGGCTGCTTGATTTGAAGTATTAGCTTTTGTAACTCGGACTGCTGCTGCTGGATCTGGGCGAGATTCTCCCACAGTTGGGGCAGTTTGGCAAGTTCGATGGTGAAGTTTGTTTGGGTCGAGTCGATTTGCGCGATCGCTTTGTTTAATGCCTGTATTTGTCGTTCTAGGGGTGTCGGATCGAACGCTGGGGGTACTGGTTCCTTGTCAGCAATCTGTTGTTGAACTACCGCCGCAAATTGCTTCACTGATTCTATTTGACCGGGTTCCATCCGCTGGTTAAACGCTTGTTTCAATGAGGAAAGTTCCCCTTGCAGTTGCTGTATTTGTTGTTTTAGGGATGAGTCAGCTATTTTTTGGTCAATTGCGGCTGTAGTTTGCTTTAATTCTGCGATTTGACTTGGTTCCTGCCGCTGGTTAAACGCTTCGTTCAACGACGAAAGGTTTGCTTGCAGTTGCTGTATTTCCTGCTTAACTTGCTTAAGTTCCTCTGGGTTAACCCTGGCAGCGGGTGTTTTTTCTGTATTGGTCAGTACAGTTTTCAGTTTCTGAATCTCTTGTTCTAGATAAGTGGGGTCAAAAGCTGGCTGCGCGGTAACATTCCCTGTGGATGAAATATTGCCAATTGCTACTTCTAAGGTATCGAATCGTTTTTGCAGCGCCGAGATTTCTGCTTGGAGCGGTTTAATATTAACAGGTTCAGCAGCGGGAGCCAGGGATTTTGCCGCATCTTTTACCGCCTGTAACTCTCCTGCTATTTTCTGGTCTGTTTCGGTGATGCGAGAGTTCATCTGAGATAAAAACGACAGCATATTCTGCTGCAAGTTCTGCTCAAACCTGCGGCGGTTGATTGTACTGATGGAGAGCGCTAAAGTCAAGGGAGCGGCTGCATAAATTAGCTGATTGGAAGCCACTGCCAATATCGACCCAATCACAGAACCCGCTACGGAGATAGTTTCTGTTACTTCCAACCCATTGCGCTCGCTGGTGTCATTCATGATAACTTCTATATCTGCTATGTCTATGAGACAAAATTTATCATATTCCCCGTCCCGTAGCAGTCCCAGAGTTTTATAGCAAAATTCCCTTAAACTTATCTATATTACCGCAATTTTCCGTCAGATTCAACAATTGTTGCACCTGCCTCAAGGAGTACCGATGTTACCAAAACCCTGGGATCTACTTCTGCGCCGTTGTCGCTTGCTCAATTCAACCGGGACTGAGTCGGAAGTTGACATTGCTATTGTAGACGGGAAGATTGCAGCCATTGCCCCCCATCTTACCTCACCCTGCCAACTAGAACTCGATATTCAAGGTAAGTTAGTGAGTCCGCCGTTTGTGGAGTCGCACATTCATTTAGATTCGGCTTTAACCGCAGGCGAACCGCGATGGAATCAAAGCGGAACTTTGTTTGAAGGAATTGAAATTTGGGGAGAACGCAAGCAAAGTTTAACCCTAGAAGATGTCAAAAACCGCGCCAAAGAAACTCTAAAGCAACAAGCCTCCCAAGGTGTATTATTTGTTCGCAGCCATGCCGATGTTAGCGAACCGAGTTTAACTGCATTGCAAGGCTTACTCGAAGTGCGAGAAGAGGTCAAAGATTGGATAAATTTACAAGTGGTGGCCTTTCCCCAAGATGGGATTTACAGCCAGCCAAAAAATGAGGAACTATTGGAAGAAGCGCTCAAATTGGGGGCGGATGTTGTGGGAGGAATTCCCCACTATGAATTTACGCGAGAAGATGGGGTGCGTTCGGTTCATCGCATCTTTGAATTAGCCGAAAAATATGATAAAATAATCGATATTCACTGCGATGAAATTGATGACGAACAGTCGCGATTTTTAGAAGTGGTAGCAGCTTGTGCTGTGCGTGAGGGAATCGGGGAAAAAGTTACAGCGAGTCACACAACTGCGTTTGGTTCTTATAACAATGCATATGCGCGAAAATTGATGGGATTGTTGGTGCGATCGCAAATTAATTTCATCGCCAATCCCCTGATTAATATTACCCTGCAAGCGCGCACCGATACTTATCCCAAACGTCGGGGAATTACCCGCGTAAAAGAACTTTGGCAAGCGGGATTAAATGTCAGTTTAGGACATGATTGCGTGCAAGATCCTTGGTACAGTTTGGGAACGGGAAATATGTTAGAAGTCGCCCATATGGCAGTTCACGTTTGCCAAATGACAGGAATGGCAGAAATTGATGCTTGTTTTGATATGGTAACGTGGCACGGCGCTAAAACTTTGCATTTGCAAGATAACTATGGAATTGCAATAGGAAAACCAGCCAATTTAATAGTTTTAGATGGTTCGAGTCGCTACGATGCAATTCGTCGCCGCGCTACGGTGCGTTATGTTATTTCCCAAGGCAAGTTACTTGCTTATACCGAACCATCCGTCACCCAATGGAAAGGGTAGTAAGTGGGTGTTTTCCCGATTCCCAATTAGCAATTAGCAATTAGCAATTACCAATTACGGTTTCTTAGTTGATCTCTGGTTCCCTTTCCCAAGGATTTTTCGGAGAAACCGGGTTTCTTAGTTGACGATTTTTCGGAGAAACCCGGTTTCTTTGCCTAAGATTCCCAATTAGCAATTAGCAATTAGCAATTAGCAATTACCGCGTAGTATTTGAATTAGCAGTAGTACCCATTTGAGAATTTTTGAGTTCTTGTTTTTTGCGGTATTCTGCAATTTTGATTTTGACGCAATCGTATTGCGGACTGCTGGGAGTAATCTGTTCCAAATATTTCAAAGCACTCGTAAAGTCGCCCTTATAGGCGTGGGCGTAGGCTTTTTTCCGCAGTAGGTAAACTTCTCTTTCGCTGAGGGGGAGTCCTTGGAAGAAACACAGATAAGGAATTCTACAAAGTTCTTCAGACCAACTCAGTAACTCCTCTTCTTTAATATTTGGTTTTACTAACTTTAATTCCTTTGGATCTGGTTCTAGAATATCGTGAATACCTGCTTCTATAAACACATAATTAGCAACAAGTGCCCCTAAGCTAAGGCTCAACATTATTAACACCGGAGGAATGCCCGGTATATGAATTTCTATGTCTGGGTCGAACTCTAGCGGTGGTAAGGGAATTGGCCATAAAGAAATGGGTAGATCGTCGGTAAATTCGGTAGGAGCAAATGAGGGTAAAATTAACTCTTTTGGTTCGGGTGTTTGCACCAGATTTAGAGTCGGTTGCAGCGAGGATATTTGTTTTACTTCTATGGGTTTCTCAAGGTTGACAGGCAGACTATGAAGCGCTTGCAAGACTTCGGTCGCATTTTGATAGCGGTCTTTATAATCGGGTTGCACCATTCGCGTAAGGATACCAGCTAACTCGTCGCTAACCAGGCGCTGCCAAGTTATATTTTCATCTATTTGTAATTGCGCTGGACGCAGTCCTGTTAGTGCTTGAACGCCAATAGTACCTAAAGCATAAATATCGCTGTTTATCCGAGGCTGAAATGCGAGTTGCTCTCCTGGAATATATCCGGATGGATTAAGATTTAATTTGACATCTGGCGCTGTATTTTGCACTTGTTGAACTGCACCGAAGTCAGTTAAAAATAGCTTTCCGTCTACGACACATTTAATTATGTTGCTGGGATTGATGTTACAATGGATGCTCCTATGAGCGTGAATAAATTCCAGAATGCCCAAAAGGTCTTTCAAAAATTTAACAACTTGAAATTCAGTCCAACGTTGACCGCAGCGAGTACTGGTTGGTAGTAGTTCACTCAGGGGTTGTCCTTCAATGAATTCTTGTACTAAGTAGAATCCTTGGTCGTTTTCAAACGTAGCTAATACCTGGGGAATTTGTTCGTGCTTTCCCAAATTAATCAGAATTTCTGCTTCCCCCAAAAATAGACGCTTTAGAGTTTCCAGGGTTTTGGGTTCATCGCTAACAGCTTTGACGTGTTTGATGACGCATTTGGGACTACCCGTTTGGCGAATGTCTTTGGCAAGGTAAGTCCGCCCCAGTACGCCAAAACTGAGTATTTCGAGTATGTAATAACGTCCACCTACTAATTTTCCAAAGATTGGGTGATTTGTTTGACCGTTCAACATAGATTTTGACCAATAAACCGGATAGTATTTCTTATATTTACCGTCGCGCGAGCGCATCTACCCAACGGCAGACAAATCTAGAAGACTAACTCTAGGCTAGCTGCGTTCGCGCAGCGTGCGGTCGGCATATCGCTTTTTAAGTTTACCTCTGCTCCAATTTTCTTCAGCAATCATTTTTCTGCTTCAGGAAGAAACTTGGGTCAGTTGTAGGTTGGGTGGAGTGCAGGGACACTCAACGCCAACCAGGGATAGCAATTTCAGGATGCGACAATAGTGTATGCCAAAATCGGTATTAACGGTTAGGGGTGCTTCCCATACACCACCCACTACCCACTCACTGTTGTCGCACTGCACAGATCCAGGTGCAAGGACAAACCTATGAGCAACCATTCAGATTTTTCCAGCCACGGCTATCAAATTATCCGAGAATTGGGACGCAATCGGGAAGCGGGGCGGATTACCTACTTGGCGAAGAGATCCCCCCTAGCCCCCCTTGACAAGGGGGGGACAAGAGGGGGGGATCTTGATCGGGGAGGGACAGGAGGGGATGTTCTTGATCGGGGAGGGACAGGAGGGGATGTTCTTGTTGTAATTAAAGAGTTTCGGTTTGCAATGGGGGGTGCGGATTGGTCGGGTTTTAAAGCTTATCAACGGGAGATAGAACTGCTGCAACAATTAAATCATCCCCGCATTCCCCCCTATCTAGATTCGTTTGAAACTGCATCGGGCTTTTGTCTGGTGCAGGAATATAAAAATGCCCCATCTTTAGCAGAACGACGCAGCTTTACTCCGGAAGAAATTAAGCAAATTGCTGTGTCGGTTTTAGAAATTTTGGTTGACTTGCAAAAGCGGACTCCTCCGGTTATTCATCGGGATATCAAACCAGAGAATATTTTGGTGGACAAGCAATTAAATGCCTACCTAATTGATTTTGGTTTTGCCCGCATTCGGGGTGGGGAAATGGCGCTTAGCAGTGTGGCGGCGGGGACAGTGGGTTTTATGCCGCCGCCGGAAGAACAGTTTGGTCGTTCGCTGACGGAAGCGTCGGATTTGTATAGTTTGGGATCAACGTTGATTTGTTTGGTGACTGGTACTCGTTCTGTTGAGATTGGGAAATTAATTGATGATAACTATCGCTTTGAATTCAAGAAATTAGTTCCTAAAATCAATCCGCGTTTTGCGGAATGGTTGACCAAAATGGTGGAACCCAATCTGAAAAATCGCTATGCCGATGCGGCTGTTGCTTTGGCAGTATTGAAGCCGATTCATGTTGTCGGTAATGCCAGTTGGCTAGAAACTCTAGGTCGTGCAATAAAACTCAGGAGAAAAGTTCCCGTATTAGGGCTAGCTACTCTTGGTGTTTTCGCTGTCATTGGCACGAATTTGACGATTTTCAGGAGTGAAAATGTTGTCCAGAAGTTGCTGGAAACAAAGAGGTACGTAAGCTGTAATCTGTGGCGTGCCAACCTGCCGGGTGCCTACCTGGGGGGTGCCTACCTGGTGGGTGCCTACCTGGGGGGTGCCTACCTGGGGGGTGCCTACCTGGGGGGTGCCTACCTGGGGGGTGCCTACCTGGGGGGTGCCGACATGGAAGATGCCGACCTGGTGGGTGCAAAGCTGAAGGGCGCAATCATGCCTGATGGCACAAAACATCCGTAGATGCAGCGAACAGCAAAGGCGATATTCCCGCTGCTATTCGGCACAGTTTGAAAAATATTAATTGGGAATTACAGCACAATTTTTGCAATTCAAATTTCTTCTGGATTGGGCATCTTGCCCGCGCTTAAAATTCAATGGCAATATTTGCAAAGATGGGCTGGTAACTTGACCCCCCAGAAACCCGGTTTCTCAAAGAAACCGGGTTTCTTTTGATGCGATCGCTCTATCTCATAACACTCTTGCTAAAATTATATCTACTAGATGCTAGGAGATTAAAATGCAAGTCAAAGACATGACCGTTGAGCAACTTACAGACCTAATTCGACACATTGTTGAACAATGCCTAGAGGAGTATTTCGGCGTTCCTGACGAAGGCAAAGAAATTAAAGAAGAGGTCAAGCAGCGATTAATAGAGTTTATGAAGGAAAAAGAAGCAGGCAAACGCGGTATTCCTGCTGAAGAAGTTTATAAAAAACAATGACTCAGGTTGTATGCGCTCGCTTAAAATAAAAGTATAACTTCAGGAGATTTAAACAATGCTTTCCACCCAATACCACGCCTACTTCTCCCCAGAAGAATATCTAGAAATAGAAGAAAACAATCCCATCAAGCACGAGTACAGGCAAGGACTCATCTATGCAATGGCAGGAGCAAGTAAAGCTCACGTTATCATTACGTTAAATATATCTATTCTTCTGAATACTCATCTTGAAGAGAGTGACTGCCTTGTTTATAGTACAGACATGAAAGTTAGAGTAGAAGGAGTCAATGACTTTTACTATCCTGATGTAGCGGTAACTTGCGACGAACGAGATCGAAACTCTGATGAAAAGTTTATTCGCTACGCTTGTTTGATTGTTGAAGTATTGTCTCCCAAAACAGAAGATTTTGATAGAGAAGGCAAATTTAATGACTATAAAACTTTAGAAACTTTGAGCGAATACGTGCTAATTAGTCAAGACCAGATGCGCGTCGAGTGTTTCCGCCGCGATGCGTCTGGAAACTGGATTGCCCAAACTTACGAACAAGGTGAAGAAATATCCTTCCAGAGCATTAATTTTAGTTGTCCGATTGCATCGTTGTATCGTAAGGTTTCCTTACTGACTTGAGAATCAAATAGCAATCATCCAAAATCAAAGGACAGCGCTAAAATTATCAAGGACTGTTACGCCCTGTTCTCATGTCTCATCCTGTCGATAGTTCAGACGCCCAGCATCTTACCAGCCCCAACCATAATAACCAGAATACGATCCGCATTCGGGGCGCGAGGCAGCATAACCTTAAGAATATCGATTTGGAACTGCCGCGCGATCGCTTAATCGTCTTCACCGGCGTCTCCGGGTCGGGTAAGTCCTCCCTCGCCTTCGATACCATCTTCGCAGAAGGACAGCGCCGCTACGTTGAATCTCTCAGCGCTTATGCGCGACAATTCTTAGGACAGCTAGATAAACCGGATGTAGAAGCCATCGAAGGGCTGAGTCCGGCTATTTCCATCGATCAAAAGTCTACATCAAATAACCCGCGTTCGACGGTAGGCACGGTTACCGAGATTTACGATTATCTGCGATTGTTGTATGGTAGGGCGGGAGAACCTCACTGTCCGATATGCGATCGCTGCATCGCACCTCAGACAATCGATCAGATGTGCGATCGCATCATGGAACTTCCAGACCGTACCCGGTTCCAAATCCTATCACCCGTCGTGCGCGGTAAAAAGGGAACCCACCGCAAACTTTTATCGAGTTTAGTCTCTGAAGGTTTTGTCCGCGTGCGAGTTGATGGGGAAATTCGCCAACTCGACGAAAATATCGAATTGGATAAAAATTATACTCACACGATTGAAATCGTCGTCGATCGGTTAATCAAAAAACCCGATCTGCAAGAACGTTTGGTTGATTCTCTCAACACCTGCTTGCGTCATTCTGGTGGAATTGCGGTGATTGATATTACTCCCTCCTCAGAAGTCAGCAGCGAAAAAGAATTAATTTTTTCCGAAAACTTTGCTTGTCCGGAACATGGGGCAGTGATGGAAGAATTATCGCCGAGATTATTTTCGTTTAATTCGCCTTACGGTGCTTGTCCAAATTGTCACGGTTTAGGCAGTTTGCGGACATTTTCACCAGAGTTAGTCATACCCGATCCGGATGCGCCCGTCTATAGTGCGATTGCGCCTTGGTCAGAAAAGGATAATTCTTACTATATCTCGCTACTTTATAACGTGGCGCAAGCGTTTGGATTTGAAATTCACACTCCTTGGAAACAACTTACCAAAGAACAGCAACAAATTCTCTTGTCCGGTTCGGAAAAAGCGATTTGGATAGAAGAAAGAAAAGATTTCCGACATTATTCTGGAGTCTTAGCAATCCTTCAGAAACAATATGATGAAGGGTCGGAATTGCAAAAGCAAAAACTCGAACAATATCTAGTATATCAAACCTGCGAAGTTTGTCAGGGAAAGCGACTGAAACCGGAAGCGCTATCGGTGCGAATGGGACAATATAAAATCGAGGAATTGACGGCAGTTTCAATTGGGGAATGTAAAGAGAGGATTGATAAATTGAGGTTGAGCGATCGCCAAGCGCAAATCGCCGATTTAGTTTTGAGAGAAATCAAAGCCAGACTGCAATTCCTCCTCGACGTAGGATTAGATTACCTCACCTTAGACCGCGCCGCTATGACCCTTTCCGGCGGCGAAGCACAGCGAATTCGATTAGCGACACAAATAGGTTCTGGATTAACCGGCGTCCTCTACGTTTTAGATGAACCAAGTATCGGATTGCATCAAAGAGACAACACTCGCTTGCTGAGTACGTTAACCAAACTACGCGACTTAGGAAATACCTTAATAGTAGTCGAACACGACGAAGAAACCATCCGCGCCGCCGACCATATTGTAGATATTGGTCCCGGCGCGGGAATACACGGCGGAGAAATCATCGCCCAAGGCAATTTAGACACATTACTAACCGCAGAAAAGTCTTTAACGGGCGCTTATTTATCCGGACGGCAAGTCATCGAAACACCAGCAGAAAGAAGAACCGGAAATGGCAAATCCTTAATCCTCAAAAATGCCCATCGCAATAACTTAAAAAACATCGATGTCGAAATCCCCTTGGGTAAACTCGTCTGCATTACCGGCGTTTCCGGTTCTGGGAAATCTACCTTAGTCAACGAATTACTTTATCCAGCATTACAACATCACCTCACGCGCAAAGTTCCCTTTCCCAAACAACTGGAAAAGATGAACGGACTCAACGCTATCGATAAAGCAATTGTGATCGACCAATCTCCCATCGGACGCACGCCGCGTTCTAATCCCGTCACTTATACAGGCGTATTCGATGGGATTCGCGATATATTTTCCCAAACCATAGAAGCCAAAGCAAGGGGATATAAACCAGGGCAATTTTCCTTCAACGTCAAAGGCGGCAGATGCGAAGCTTGTAGCGGACAGGGCGTGAACGTAATCGAGATGAATTTCCTGCCGGATGTGTACGTTCAATGCGAAGTTTGTAAAGGTGCGAGATACAATCGAGAAACCTTGCAAGTCAAGTATAAAGGCAAGTCGATTGCCGAAGTTTTAGACATGACCGTAGAAGAAGCTTTGGAGTTTTTTATTAATATCCCCAAAGCGGCAACGCGATTACAAACTTTATTAGATGTGGGATTGGGTTACATCCGTTTGGGACAAACCGCACCTACCTTATCCGGCGGCGAAGCACAGCGGGTGAAATTGGCATCCGAACTATCTCGCCGCGCCACGGGGAAGACACTTTATTTAATCGATGAACCGACAACTGGTTTATCGTTTTATGATGTCCATAAGTTGCTAGATGTGTTGCAGAGATTGGTCGATAAAGGTAATTCGATTTTGGTGATAGAACATAATTTAGATGTAATTCGTTGTTCTGATTGGGTGATAGATTTAGGACCAGAAGGTGGAGATAAAGGAGGCGAAGTAATTGCTTTTGGCACCCCGGAGGAAGTAGCGCAGAATCCCAAGTCTTATACTGGGCAATATTTGCAGCAGGTATTGCAGCAACATCCGCCTTTAGTTCAGAAATCTTAAGTTTGTGTAAATACACGTAGATAAATTCGCTATTATCCGTGTTTATCTAAATGAAGCTGAAAGGCCAAATACTGCAAATTTTCTTCATTTAAATTTTTTATTTGTATAAAATTCATATTAAATTTAAAAATAACCGGCTTAATATGTTTTTTTAGTAAAGAGTACGGAGATAACTCTAGTTAGATATACGGAAAGGAGACTATCATTTCGGTGTTATATAAATCTTGTACCAATAACGTATGACTATAAATGCGATCGCGCGGTTATCAATAGCCGCCGCCGTCGGTACAACCTTCAGCTTACTTGCCACGGATGAGGCATTTGCTTACACCTTCACTAAAATCGGCAGCAGTAACTTTGCTGCCGTTACCTCCCCCTCACTCAACGATGAGGGGACTGTGGCTTTCTGGGTTTACCTAGATCCTCCAGGAACTCCAAACCGAAGAGAAGCTTTGTTCACTGGTAACGGTGGATTGCCAACTTTGATTGCTGATAACAGCGGCGCTTTTAAATTCTTTTTAGGAGGATCTAGTCACACAATCAATAAGGAAGATACCGTAGCTTTCTTCGCTCAGCTGGCTGAGGGGGGCAGTGGCATTTTCACCAGTAACAATGGGGTGATAAATACGATTGCCGACAGCAAGGGTTCCTTTGCTGGGTTCGGCTTCCCCGTCATCAATAACGAGGGTACTATAGCTTTCTGGGCAGAACTGGACAATAGGCGCAGGGGTATCTTCACCAGTAACAATGGGGTGATAACCAATATCGCCACCGCCAGCCCTTTTAGCTTTTTGTCTGCCACGATTAACAATAAGGGCATTGTGGCCTTCAGTCAGTTGAACGCTTTCACAGAGAAGTCGGGCATTTTCATCAGTAATGGTCAAACAACCACTACCATTGCCGAAAGTAGTAATCCCTCGACCTTATTATCCAGTCCGGCGATTAACGACGAGGGAAGCGTCGCCTTGATCAAAACAGAGCTGGATACAGGGGTCTGGAGTATCTTGATCTTCAACGGCGGGAAGAGCGCTAAAATTGCCGATACCAGCGGTCTATTTAGTAACTTTTTCCCTCCTGGGATCAACAATCGAGGCACTGTAGCCTTTCAAGCTTCTTTGGATACGGGGGTGAAAGGCATTTTCACTGGTTCAGACCCATTAGCCAATAAGGTAATTGCCACTGGCGATACTTTCTTTGGTGCCAAGGTGAAAGACCTGAGGTTCTCCCGCAGCGGGTTGAACAATTCTGGTCAAATTGCCTTCTATGCTCAATTCGAGGATGGCACGTCAGGCTTTTTCCGCGCTGACCCGGATGCGCCTAAATCTGTCCCGGAACCTGCTTCTGTTTTGGGGCTATTGGCAGTAGGTGCGTTGGGTATTATTTCGCGACCCAAGCGCCAGTTGAGTTAAAGAACAGGACTTACGCAGGACGAGGACAGAAACCCGGTTTCTTCGTCAATCTCTGGTTGACAAACCAAGGATTTTTCGGAGAAACCGGGTTTCTTCTCCAGAAACCCGGTTTCTTTGCGTAAGTCCCGCAGAATTTAGGCGATCGCTTTCCCCAATCCCTTAAGTGAATGCGATCGCTTTTGGAACGCCGGAGGAAGTAGCGGCAAATCCTCAGTCTTATACTGGGCAATATTTGCAGCAAGTGTTGCAGCAACATCCGCCTGCGGCAGAAAAGGAGATACTAGACTTGTAGAAACGCGATTAAAAATTTTGAATCAGTTAAAATAAAGTAGAGGAAATGGCTTTTATACCAGCTTTTGGAGTATAATTATCTCCAAAACTTTAAAACAAAGGAATAATAATGAGGCTCCTAACTAAACTGGTTGGCTTAGTTTTGCTGATTGTCGGTGTTTACTTTGTAGGCCAAAACATTATCTTTACTACGCAAGTATCGCCCTTTTGGTGGAGCGATCTTTCAGCGGCTGGCTCTGTTCTAGCTATTACAACAGGTATTATATCTTTACTGTTCTTTCGCCGGATTGTTGGCGATTTAGGCTGGGGGTTGGTCATACTCGGTATTTTGCTAATCTTTGTCAGCGGTAGAGTAGTTTTGTTACCAACCAGCCTTTGGTACTTCTTTTTATCGTTTGTGTCCCTAATTGCTGGATTTAGGCTCATCACTACTGGAAGGCTTGATATTTAAATTCTAATTGAAAAGTGCAAACACTTCAAACATTACAGCCATGTCACAAATTTCATCCTCTAAACAGCCAGAACAATACACACTTGAAATCAGGACGCTTAACTCTGCCTGAATCTGTACTGCAACAGCTAGACCTCAAGCAAGGTTCGCGCCTCATCCTCATCGTGGGAGAAGATGGCACTTTGCATCTGATGAGTCTCCGCGAACAAGTCAGAAAACTGCGAGGTGTCCTCAAAAATATATCTCCAAATCGCAGTTTAGTAGATGAACTAATTCAAGAGCGTCGCGAGGAAGCAGCGAAAAGCGGATTTTTCGTAAAAACCGGGAATATGAGCGTAAGTTATATGTAATGTTATCTTTGAGACAATTTTTTAAGGCGAGCCGTGAGAAAATTACATTTTGGAAAACTCTCAGAAGCGGCACTGTTTTTGCTGGTGTAGTCTATTCTCGCTCGTGATACTAAGATGAGTACGAACAGGATATTCAACAGTTCTAAATTTTTGCAGCCGACGGACGGAGAGCCTTTTCGTTCGGTCGTTACCGAATCCAAGGATGCTGTCATTGTAGCCTGGTACATCAAGCCGGGTCAGGAAATCTCCCCGCATATCCATCCTCACGGGCAAGATACCTGGACTATTTTAGCTGGGAAGGGAGAATATTATTTGGATAAAGCAGGCACTACGAAGCCGATCGTTGCAGGGGATGTGGTAGTCGCTCATACCGGGTGCGTGCATGGAGTATTCAACAACGGTGATGAGCCATTGGTTTTTATTTCAGTCGTGTCACCAGCCGATGCGGGGTATGAACTTGTCTCGTCAGAAGATTCTTTTTCGCTCCATCTATAACCTGTTTGCCTACCTATCAAAGAATATAAATCAAGCCAGTAGAGCGCTTTAAGCTAACAGAAGAAGATGCCATAGCGATCGCGCAACTACGCCCATTAACCAAAAGTGCAGGTCTTTCCTTTGGCGATCGCGCTTGTCTAGCTTTAGGGCAGCGCTTGGGAATTCCCGTTCTCACTGCTGACCGAACTTGGGCTAGCCTGAATCTGGGCGTACAGGTAAACCCAATCCGATAAAATTGACTGCGATCGCCATCCTACAACTCCCCAATAGCGATCGCTGTGAAACAATATCTCCATTTTGCATAAGATACGATGAAGATAACTATCGAAGGCTATAGGTATGACTCCAGTTTTTAATGGACAACCAGCTATTATCCGTACAGAACGCGGACTCGCAATCGCAGGAACGCGCATCACGTTGTATCAATTAATGGATTATATTCATGCTGGCTATCCACCTCACTTAATCCGTCATCAGTTCTACATTTCTGACGAGCAATTTGAGGCAGCAATGTCATACATTGAAGCAAATCGTGCTGAAGTTGAAGCGGAATATCAAACCGTCTTGAAAGAGGCAGAAGAAATTCGACAGTACTGGGAAGAACGTAATCGAAATCTCTTAGATATAATTGCGAAAATGCCGCCACCGCCTGGTAAAGAAGCCGCTTGGGAAAAGTTACAAACAGAGAAAGCTAGACTGACACAATCACCAAACCAATTCCAAATTCAAAATAAACCCAGGTAAAACATCCTCACCGGATAAAGTAGCAGGATCTGACAACACTTCTTTTTCCCTACCTTGCCGATAAATTTCCACTTGTCGATTTTGGCGATTAATCAACCAACCTAAACGAGTGCCATTGTCTATATATTCCTGCATTTTGTCTTGCAGAGATTGTAAGGAATCCCTGGGGGAACGCAACTCAATGACAAAGTCCGGACACAGGGGAAGAAATCTTTCCTGTTGTTCGAGTGTAAGCGCATTCCATTTTGCTAAAGGAATCCAAGAAGCATCCGGAGATCGATCTGCACCGTTAGGAATTTTAAACCCAGTCGAAGAATCAAAAACTTCGCCAAGTTGCGCTTGTTGATTCCATAACCAAAGTTGAGCATTGATTCCCGAATTGCGCCTTCCCGTTCCTCCTCCCGTGGGTAACATGATAATTAATTCTCCTGTAGCGTTACGTTCAAATCTTAAATCTCGATTCACCTGACAAAGCTCAAAAAATTGCTCGTCCGTTAGTTGAACGCTTTGAGGAATATTTAAAATTAAAGCTGTCATGGGAACTTCCTCAGTTGAATAATGGTATCTGACGGGTAAACCATTTTAGGCTTTCCCGTCAAACCTAACATTGATTGCGATATTCTCGCGATCGCTCTCAACGGCTAATGTTGATATACCGAGTCAAAATCCGAATAATTTCACCTTTGACTGGAGAAGGTAACGGCGGACTCCAAGCTGCAACTTCTGCAAACCGAACCACATGTAAGTTATGAATTACGCTATTCACCCCATAGGGAATACCGCAAGCAATCATCCGCACGGGTAGTTTTCCTTGGGGTATCTCAATAATCGGCTCTTTGATTAACTCCAGAACCGAACGTTGTTCTATCATGGTATTACTGCCTTTTTAAGGTGTTACTGAGCGATCGCACTCTAGTTTTCCACGCCAGGGGCGCGATCGCTTTGTCATGTCTACACTAACTCTATTCTGACTGGCGTTGTTTGTCAACGCCTAATGTAGAATTAGGGGCACTAAGTGTGGAAGAGCCAAAAACTCACCGCGCGAAGTGTTAGCATCTGGCTTGCAATAGCAAGATCCGTAATCGAGTAGTTAAACAGTGATCCGGTGGAGATTGGCAGTTGTGATGGCTGAGCGCAAAATCAGCAATAAGGAGCTAGCTGTCCTGATTGGAAGGCATCCTAAATCTATATCTCGGCTCAAGCTTCACGATCGCCTACCCAGAATTGACGAACCTACGCTGGAGGCACTTTGCAAAGCTCTTAAGTGCCAGCCCGGAGACTTGATCGTATACGAGGAAGGCGAGACGGATAGTTAACCTTTGTAGGTTGCAATGCGTTCGCATAGCGTGCCGGAGGCATATCGCACTCTAGTTTCTCAGGCCAGGGGAGCGATCGCTAGGATGAAGCGGAAAGTTAGCAGGCTATTGCGATCGCGTGTATCGTAATGGGGTCAACCAATATTTGTAGTGCAGGAAGCTGGGATAAGTGTTTGCGATCGCCATTGAACAACAGCAATATCAAACCTACATCCTTTCTGACTCTTCCAGCGAGTCGCGTTTAGAAGTCGTACCGCAACGCGGCGGTATCATCACCCGCTGGCAAGTCCAAGGAGAGGATATCCTATACCTCGACGCAGAACGATTTGCCGACCCCAACTTAAGCGTTAGAGGCGGCATCCCCATCCTATTTCCCATCTGCGGCAACTTACCCGACAACACCTACACCTATCAAGGGAAACAATACACCCTCAAACAACACGGCTTTGCCCGCGACATGCCTTGGGAAGTTGCCGACCAAGTAGCGCAAGATTTAGTTAGCCTCACCCTCGTCCTCAACAGCAACGACCAAACTCGTGCCGTTTACCCATTTGAGTTCCAACTCGCCTTCACCTACGAACTTTTGGGCAACGGTTTAAACATCCGGCAACGCTACACCAATCATTCCCCAGAACCGATGCCCTTTTCCACCGGGTTGCATCCTTACTTCCAGACCAGCGATAAAACCAAGTTGGAATTTAACATTCCAGCTTCCGAGTACCAAGACCAGCGAACCAAAATAACCCATTACTTTAACGGCAGCTTTGACTTCGACGCCGATGAAATTGACGTAGCCTTCCAAAAGCTAACCAGTAAGTCAACATCCGTCACCGATGCCACTCGCCGGATGCAACTCACCCTCGAGTACGACGACGCCTACTCGGCAGTAGTTTTTTGGACCGTCAAAGGTAAACCATATTACTGCATCGAACCTTGGACAGCCACCCGCAACGCGCTAAACACCGGCGAGAACCTGATTTACTTAGACCCAGGCGCGAGTTTGGAGACGCTAGTGCGCTTGAGCGTAAATTTCTGAGAAAAGTAGCTTGACTTTTGGTTTATGTATTGTTATAGTAGTCAACGGTGTCGAAAAAAACAGTCACCAGGGTCGCTAACTCAACGGTAGAGTACTCGGCTTTTAACCGATTAGTTCCGGGTTCGAATCCCGGGCGACCCATTTAATCGATAGGGCAAAATTTGTAGGCGCGGGTTCTACAAATGACAAACAATAAATCCTATGGAAATTAGACCACCCCTGCCACCCTTTACATTAGAAACTGCTCTAGCCAAAGTTCAAGCAGCAGAAGATGCGTGGAATACCCGCGATCCGGAACGAGTAGCCTTAGCTTACACCGAAGATTCCCAATGGCGCAACCGTGCCGAATTCTTCAGCGGGCGGGAAGAAATTAAGGCTTTCTTGAGACGCAAGTGGGCAAAAGAACTAGATTATCGTTTGAAGAAGGAACTCTGGAGTTTCACAGAGAATCGCATTTCTGTTCGCTTCGAGTACGAGTGGCACGATGATTCTGGTTACTGGTATCGCGCCTATGGTAACGAACAGTGGGAATTTGCAGAAAATGGGTTAATGCAAAGACGCGAAGCTAGCATTAACGACGTTCCAATTAAAGAGTCTGAACGGAAGTTTCGATGGGAAAGGACATCCTGAGCGCAGAATAAGAACCTTATTGCAGCGGACAGACTCAATCCGCTAGTGCATTGCGAAGTGTGATGTTTTTAGTAAAAGTTAAAAAGGAGAATTTATGACTGTTGATGCAGAAATCTTGCAGACGCTAGTCAAGATGCCAGAGCCACTAAAAAAAGAACTCTTGCACTATGCGAAATATCTAATCGAGAATTACTCGGAAACTGTATCTGACGTAAAGCCTCCGCAAAAGAAGCGTCGCTCAGGTATATTAAAGGGTACTTTTGTTTTACCACTGCCGGATGATTTTGATGAGCCGCTTGAAGATATGAAGGAATACATGGAATGAGTGCTTTTCTCCTAGATACTCATACATTTATCTGGCTGACTGAAGATGATGCTAATCTAATCGATAATCTCAGAGCTACAATCGAGGCAGCCGATCTCGTTTATGTCAGCATTGCAAGCCTTTGGGAAATCTCAATTAAGTTAAAAATCGGTAAATTATCGCTTCAACGTAGCTATGAAACGATTGGTTCGGAAATTGATTCTTCAGATATCCTATTGCTTCCCATTTCGTTTGCCGACACTGTTCAAATTCGCAATCTTCCACTTCATCATCGCGATCCGTTTGATCGAATGTTACTCCCTTCGCGGTATAAGACTATCTATCTCTTCTTTTCTCTTACCTCTGTGTTCTCTGTGTCTCTGTGGTTCGTTAATTATATATTCTTCTGGTGCGAAGGGAGTAATCGCACAGGCGATGAATCATTCTCTTGTTTTGATTAGTCGCGATCCGGCTTTTGATGCTTATCCAATTCAGCGCTTGTGGTTATGTTCAAGGACGCTCTTACGCGGAGAATGGGAGACGCGGAGAAAGAATTCAGGCGGGGATTGAAACCCCGTCTGAATTCAGGCGACTGAAATCTTCGATTTCAGTCGGGGTCTTAGACCCTTGGGACTGCCGTCCCCGCGTCG
>NZ_JBHFNP010000257.1:0-6215 GCF_041929235.1 Microseira sp. BLCC-F43 | reverse complement strand
CTTGTGGGATACTTGGGATTTTCGCGGTCTGTGGAATCAGTCGATGTTGGTTTCCCAGGGTTCTCCCCCGAATAACTTGCCGCTGTTGTACCCAGTGCCGTGGCAATTTTATCCCAGGTAGTTAACTGGGGATTCTACCATAACGTTCGCCAGTAATGCGATCGCTCATTGGAGGAGCTTGTGTTGCATCTCGATCGCCGTCACTTTGACTCATCATCCCCAACCACGTACCCAAACGATTGATGTCGTTAACACTGCGTGTACTCTGGTTATTTCCGGGTGGATCCCCCAGTCCCACCCAAATCATCGAGAGTTGGTTCGCAAAAATTGATAGTTGAAACAGCGTGCTGAGTTTATCGCCGCTTTGGCTGGCAGAATTGGTAAAACCCCCAGCAATCTTATCTTTCCAGCGTTGATCGAACCACAGTGAAAATGTCCCTTCCATAAAAGCTTTAAAGACCGATGAAACACTTCCCATCCAAGTTGGACAACCAAAAATAATCGCATCATAAGCGTCGAGTTTTGCCATAATTTCTGAGTCTGCCCAACGTCCATCCTCACCAATCTGTTGCGGCGTTATTTGCAGCAAATGAACAGTTACATTTTCAACACTCGCAGCACCTTTGGCGATCGCTTCTGCTAAAGCACCTGTATGGCCAGTTCCGGTGTGGTAAACAATTGCAACCGTCGTCATAGATTTGGCTCCTCCTACTCAGAAATCATTTGTTATTCTTTAACTTGAATGGCTTTCATCGCCACGACCTAAAATTATTGCTGTTGGCTAAAGAGTGAAGCGTAGCCCGTGTAAGGCTTGAGGGGCAAAATTTCACAAGCCAGAATTCCTTGTTTGACCATCGGTAACTTTTGCATTTCTTGGGTGATGGATTCTACACTTTCGCCTTCCCAAAGTATGACAGCACCGCTCATATCGGCAATGTAATATATCTGGCGAATTTGCTCCGACTGATAAAACTTCCAGACTTGGGCTGCCTCTGGACTGACAAATGGTAAAACTTGTTCGATCGCAATTCCAGATTTAACGCGAGCGATAACTAAAACTTGCATGGTTTCGATCCTCTGAATAGAGCTAGCCAAATACGGGTGTTGTGTCTGTATAAAATATGACTTAAGTTACGAATCCTGCCTCATTTCGATCTGTAAATGCAGCCGCTCGAATTGTCACGACTTTTCCATCATGACGAGTATAGTGATTTAAGGCTTCTAGAACAAAAGATGAATCACTATCAAACAATTTCGCTTTACTGCATCGTATATCCACCATCAATGACCAAGTTCTGTCCAGTGATGTAGGAAGAGCGATCCGAACATAACCAAATCACAGCTTGAGCAACTTCTTCAGCTATTCCTGGTTGTTTCATTGGAATTGTGCTAACCATTTGTTTTAAAGTTTCTTGGGAAACATTAGCTAGAATATCTGTGGCAATCAGACCTGGAATAACTGAATTAATCCGAATTTTCTGCTCAGCAAATTCGATCGCAGCGGAGCGAGTTAGACCAACGACACCTCCCTTAGCTGCGTTGTAGCTAGCAAGACCAGGCACTCCAATTACGCATTGCACCGCCACCAGTTTGGAGCATCGCCGGAATTTGATGTTTCAGCGATAGCCAAACTGCTTTCAAGTTCACATCTATTTCCCAATCCCAGTTTGATTCAGACTGCTCTACTAATCGAACGGTTTTGCCAAACCCAGCATTGTTGAAAGCGTAGTCAAGGCGATTATAGGTTTGTAGAGTTTTATCGACCAATGCTTTAACATCTTCTGCTTTTGTAACATCAGTTTGGACAAAAATGGCATTTCCTCCAGCTTCCTGAGCCTGACGCACCGTTTCTTCACCTTCCTGAACCCGTCGTGCTGCGATCGCGACGTTGGCTCCTGCCTTGGCAAATTCGAGCGCTGCTGCACGCCCAATTCCCGAACTGCCACCTGTGACAATTGCCACTTTATTTTCCTAGTTGATTTCTAACATTGATTTTGCTCACACTTGCTTGGTGGATTGGTTATTTTATCGTCAGAACAACTTTATATCCAGCACCTTGATGAACTTGAGCGATCGCTTCAGCCGCCTCGTCCAACGGCATCGTTTTCAATTTCAAATCCTTAAAAATTCCGGATTGATGCCAACTCAAAATCTCAGCTAATCCCTGTCGGACTAAATCCAATTGATGAACTGTATAGTGGGCAAAATCTATCCCGACGATCGAGAAATTGCCAGCCAACAAACGAATCGTACTCACTTCGGGAATAACACCACTGGCCATCCCAATCGGCAACAAACGTCCCTCCGATGCCATCGATTGCATGACAGCCTCAAAGATGTCCCCTCCCACGGTTTCAAAAGCCACATTTACGCCCTTGCCTTGGGTAATTTCTTTCAGCCGAGTCGCAATATCTTCCTGTCGATAATTGATCGCATAATCTGCGCCCAATTCTTTCACTCGCTGGACTTTTTCCGCACCGCTCGTCGTGGCGATAACGGTTGCTCCCAAATGTTTGGCAATTTGTACTGCCGCCGTTCCCGTTGCTCCCGTTGCACCCGTGACTAATACAGTTTCACCCGCTTGCAATTGGGCGCGATGCTTGAGGGCGACATAGGGAGTGCCATACATGACAGGAATGGCGGCGGCGATCGCAAAATCGACCCCATCGGGAATCGGCACTACATTTTTAGCTGGCACGACCACTTGCTCGGCAAAAGCACCAAAATGAGCCGTACTATTATTCAAGTAGGGCAAGGCGATCAGAACGCGAGTTCCGGGTTGTATATCAGTCACCCTTTCCCCAACAGAAATGACTTCACCAGCCGCTTCAAACCCCGGTGTAAAGGGCAATGCCGGGGGAATTTGAAACTGTCCATTGACGACGTACCAATCCGCCGGATTTACACCTGCTGCTCTGACTCGGACGACGACTCGATCGGCACTCGGCTGCACATCGGCAACTTCCTGCACTTGCATGGCAGATCGATCGGCAAATTTTTGAATTTGTAGGGCTTTCATAAGACTTTGCTTGGTTTGAATTCACTCAAATTCGAGGCACTGCCTCAACTGTTTTATAGTTTAGCGATCGCCCCAATAGTTTTTCTTACACAGTCTTGCTCGTTTTATACATTCTTGCCATTTCTTTTGGAGTTGCGCCTGTCAGCCGCTTAAAGTGCCGATTCAGATGCCCCTGATTGGCAAATCCACACTCCAGAGCGATTTCGGCTAAATTCAACTCACTCTTTCGCAACAGTTGCTTCGCTCGTTCCACCCGCCTCTGAATCACATATTGATGCGGTGTAATTTGTAGAGATTGCTTGAACAGCCGACTGAAATAAAATTGGCTCATCCCAATCTGTTGGGCAAGTTCTTCGAGTTCCAAGTCACAGTCCAGATGCGCCTCAATATAGTCCAGGATTTGATTTAACTTGTGACGGGGCAAGCCATCGGCATAAGTTGCAATTTGCACTTTCTGCACGCCATAACTTCGCAGTAAGTGTTCCACGAGCGTTGTTTTAAGCCGATCGACAAATAGGTTTGTGTTAATGCCGGGATGGATTAATTCCTGTTTGAGGGTGAGCAAGATGCCTTGAATAAGTGGATCTTGAAGCGTGGCAAAATGAGGGATGAGTTCGATGCGATCGCGATTAACCAGTTCCTGTCCGACTTGAACAAACACATGGGGATCGATCCCCACAAACATAAACTCGATATCCTGCTGCCAATCGCAGCGATGCAGCGCCCCTGCGGCAAGAATAAATGTGTTGTTTTGTCCGACTAGATTAGAGTGAGACTGCCCATCGATCGATTGATTAATCGCAGTACCAGATGTAACCATTGTGACAATGTGCATTTGATGGCGATGGTCGCCTGTATCGTGTGCGGGCTGCTGTTGCACTTCAAAATGCCAGTGATTCCAATGGACGCTAGATACAGGTGACTTGGGCAGAATCAGGTTTGAGGCTTCCGGCTGCTCGTTATAGTTAAGTACAGGGGTATGTTTGGGCTGCACTGGTTTTCCTGCTTTCATACTGGGCGCTTTGGGTTGAAACCTCACGTAAATTATCGGTGGTGTCAAGCCAAAGCTCAAATCGATCGATCGATTTTGTCAAGAGTTTTAATTTAACACGCAACTCTGGACTATAAGTTGCCTCTTCCCAATTTTGAGCCGATTTAACTTGTTCAACCGTTAACCCCTTTACCTCTGAGAAATTTGCTTTGCTAATATTGGCAGCGGCACGATTGTGGGTGGTGAAATTAGTTTACGATCGCTTGTGAGTAATCAGTTTGAGTCAGTCAATACCAGTGTGGGAGATGCCTCCCAACTGAAGCGCGATCCCAAGTCCCGAAGCAGTTAGCAAGCAAGCCTATTTGCAGAATCCTGGCTCAGGCATTTCATGGGAAGCGGCTAAGGAACGAATTCGTAACAGACAGCATGGTGCTTAGAAATCTAATTATTCTGCCAGAGGCACAACAATATGTAACTCAGGCTTATATTTGGTACGAAGAACAGACACGGTTTCCCCTGATTTGCTATTATCATTAAGCCATTGCAAGGCACAAGGAAAAATCACCAAGTTACAGGGGCAGCAGCAATATGTTTGCCGTCTTCAAGCTCCAGGTAGAACAAGGAAGTTGACATAGCAACTTTTGGATAGGTATATATGGTGAAAACTGGCTAATAGCTTTTTATCAATGCCACACTCGCAATAAAAAGTTTTTTTATCAACGAGGTTTGAGAGCCATAAAGCTTATACAGCAATCTAGGAAAGCGACTTCGTCTCCCTCTGAAGTTTCCTCCCCAATAACTTGCCGCTGTCCTACCCTGTGCCGTGGCAAGTCTATCCCCGGTAGTTAAATCCCTGGGGATTCCCCGACAAGATTTGACTAGCCAATTCCTGAAATTGATTCCGAGTCGCCCATCCAAAACCCAGACAAGACTTACCCAAAGAAACCGGGTTTCTATGAAAAATCCTTAGGAAAGGGAACGACAGATCTACCCAGAAACCCAGTTTGTAGGCTCGTTGCGCCTCAGTCCTGGCAGAAACCCGGTTTTTTGGCAAAACCGGGTTTCTTACAGCCGCCCAACCGACTCTGGGTGAACGCTTATGGATGTGATTGGCAATCTATATGGAAAACTAATTGCTGAGTTTTGCAAATTTTGTTAAAAAAAGTAAAGGAATATTGACACAGAACTTTATGTTTGGTGGTCTGACTGGTTTCAATCCTACTGAAACGGACTGGGGAGAGCGCCTGCTCAACACAGCCGCGACTCAAGCAATTCGCCACTTGTTCTCCCAGAGCGAGTCGGTAGAAGTCGCTATTCGCTGCTATCCTTCCAGCAAATTATTGCAGGGATCGATTGACAGCTTCAAGATGAGCGGTCGCGGTTTGGTGATTCGCCGCCAGTTCCCTGTGGAAGAGATGTCGTTTGAGACGGATGCTGTCTCCCTCGACTTCGGATCGATTTTGAGCGGTCAGATTCGCCTCAAGCAGCCTACCCAAGCGCTTGCCGAAGTTATTTTATCGGAAACGGGGATTAACGAAGCCTTCCAAGCTGAACTGGTGAAAAAGCGCCTGGTCAATCTTTCGTTGGATTCTTTGAATCATTTATCGGGGGGTCAACCCGTTTCTTTTACTGAAGTTCAAGTTCAATTAGAAAGCGGGAACAAAATTCGCATCTTAGCTAAAGCAGATTTACCGAATTACGGTACTGTTCCCGTCAGCATGAGGATGACCCTGGCGATTGAACGTCGCCGCCGCGTTGCGTTTCGTGACCCTCAATTTGAACCCGATGCGGTTCCAGAATCTTTGCGGGAAGTTTCTCAAGCTTTGGCGTCAGCCTTGGCTGAGTTGTTGGATAATATGGTTGACCTCGACCGCTTCGATCTCGATGGGGTGAAATTGCGGCTCAATCGTTTGCAAGTTCAAGGGAAAAAGTTGTTGTTTAGCGGTTACGCTCAAATCGATCATTTTCCTAAGAGCGGCTGATACAATTGCTGATTGCAGATTGCAGATTGCAGATTTGAATTGATTTCAGATTTGAGATTGCAGATTGCAGATTTAAAGAAAGGGCATACTGTAGGGGCACGGCATTCTACAATCTCTGGTAGAAATCAACAGCTATGCCACGCCGTGCTACTACACAACCGATGAAAACCAAATCAATTTGCGACTGTAGGGGCACGGCATTCTACAATCTCTGGTAGAAATC
>NZ_JBHFNP010000256.1:0-3507 GCF_041929235.1 Microseira sp. BLCC-F43 | reverse complement strand
TTGTCGGGTAAGGAGGCACAAGTCACCGTGTCCCCCTCCCCTTTGAACCGGACTTGACAATTGCTCATCATCCGGCTATTGCCTCGAGCAACTTTGAACGTTTACCCGTATGTACATGTTTGTGACAGGCTTTATGGAGATGTACAAGGTTATCGAAAAAGTCTGTACCTCCATCTTTTACCTGGATTATGTGGTGGGTATGCAGTTCTTCGACCTTAAACAGGTGTTCTCCACACACTGGGCAAAACCAATTTTGATTTTTGGCAACCAAAAGATGTTTTGACCCTTTAGCCCAATAGGTTTTACCGTATTGGGTATTTCGATGTTCCCAGTAGGAGCTTAATTTGGGGTCGTCAGGGGATGACCTGCCTTTAACTTTGACATGTCGTTCAATGGGTACGCAAGCCATCTTAAACACATGTATGGTTTGCACCTTTGCGTGTCGATTGGTAATTGTTGTAGCCAATTGCCTACTCGCTCCATTTATAGTTTTGAAGTATTTGTTTGCTACCCATCTTTTCCTTTTCTTCGGGTGTCTTTTGACCGCCCATTTCCCGAGGGATTTCCAGATTTAAATTTTTATAGAAAAAATAAACCCATGCCTGTTGTAGTTGGCCCAGACTCTCAAAATCGGGTTGAGGTGTGATATTACTGCCTCTGGCTTGACTGTTGGATGTGTTTTTAACCACTTCCTTACCTGTTTGAGAAGTTCGCTAGTTTTTTGTTTCTGGGGAACCTGGAGGCATTTACCCTTGAACTGTCGGATATTAAACCCTAAAAAATTAAATTTTTGTTCGATGTGAACGACATTGGTTTTATCCTGATTTAGTTCTAGCCCTCTTTTTAGTAAGCAATTTTCGCGAGTTGGGATTATTTCCTCAATCTCCTGTTTCGTTGCGGCGGTAACAACGAAATCGTCCCCATAGCGGATGAATCCGTACCTATCACTAGGTTTTTCCACAGTTCTAGGTTTTTTCCTGCCTTGAGGGGTGTATTGATCAACTTTCACCTTCTTATACGAGGCTAGTAATTTTTCAATTCCGTCCAAGGCTATATTCGCTAGTAACGGGCGTCGGGTGCCCCCCTGGGGAGTTCCACTTTGGGTTTCATGAAACACTTCGGCTTCTATGTATCCTGCTTTTAGCCATTGTTTTATCAACTCTCTGCCTGGAATTAGACCAATGGCGTTGAGTATAAATTCATGGCTAATATTAGACCTCTTGCGAAAGTAATTCAAGACTGCTATTTTTGTTGGTGAATAAGTTCATAATTATAGATGCCAGCAATCAAATTAAGTCTCAAACCAAATCGTCTTCTTCGATTTCTATATCGGGACTCGGGACGAAAGTATCCGAAATCTTTTGAGATGGCGATGAATATGTTCGATAACTATTCGCTCCTTTGCTAACTGGCGATTAGCTTTCTTTGGCTCCACGGTTAACTCTTTTTTTTTACTCTTTTTCTGTGTTTTTCTACTTTTTTGATGGAGTTTTTGAATTCCTTGATAGCCTTGATATCCCAAAAAATCCTGATCTTTTTCTAATCGAATCTTACTCCTTTTCCACATCCGAAAATCATGGACTTTCCCTTGGCCGGGGGGGGAAACAGAGGCAGATGATTTCTCTATTTTTTTGGTTGGCTACTATCTGAGATTTCATTGTATGGCACTTTTGCTTGCCGCTCTAGTATGATTTCTGTTTTTTTTTTCTATCTCCTGTTATGCTACATCCACTACCACAGTTTCAATTTCTCCTTTGCCTTTGACAAGTGCTTTTTTCCCTGGTAAGTTAAACAGTCCTGACTTAATTAGAATATTCTCCACTTTTTTGATGATTCTATAGGCATTGGCTTCGTCAATCCCCCAGCTTCCAGATGAAAGTAGGTGCGATATTCTCTCCAGTAGGTCAACGTCATTAATACTTGATCTTCTATACTTAATTTGCTTGGTCTTCCTGGCTTGGTTTGTAGCATTTTTTCTGCTGCTACCACTTTCACCATCTGCTCAAATGTCTCTGGCTTTACCCCGCAGCAACGTCTAAACTCTGCTGGGCTTAATTTTTTTACCTCTTTGTAGTTCATATTTCTACATTAACTTTTGAACTATTTTCTCTTATTTTGTCCCGACTTTCGCAAGAGGTCTATTGTCGAATGCTGCTTTGATATCCGCATCTAATACCCAAGTGTCCCGACCTTTTTGCAGTCTTAAATGGCACTGTTCGAGGGCATCATGGCAACTTCTGCCAACGGGAAATCCGTAACTGTTGGCTTCAAAACGAGCTTAAGAGTTAAGAGCTAATGCATTCTTAACTATTGTTTGTGCTACTCGGTCTTTGATTGTTGCTATACGAGCGTGGTCGTTGTTTTCCGTTTGATTTCGGAATATATACCCTTTTAGTTGGGCGCACTTGCCACAGAGAGTAATGTTTCATTTCTCTGAGCAAATCAACCCTTTGTTGGGGGTTTAGTGCGGTCTGACCATCAATGCCAGCCGTTTGTTTTCCCTGATTTTCTTGGGTGATTCGTCCCACAGCTAGTAGCACGGTGTACTAGCGTAGCATCAGTTTCATAAGACTTCTAACCTTATTCCACTGACCGTTCTCGGTTGCACGATAAATCCTTTGCCTCAAGTTTCTGACACGCTTTTTAACAGATTTCCAGTTAATGGAAGCCCAAGGAAAGAAGCGGTTCCTTTGTGCCGATGTCATTCCTGACCCTATCTTTCACCCAGGTGAGATTGCTTTACTTTGGTTTATCGTTGAAGACCAGTTGGCAGTCTGCCACCTTTCGATGTAGGGTATGTTGACCCCTATCCCTTGCATTACCCAAGGCTTTTGCTTTCTCCAACATCCTTTACCCTCTGGACAATTCCGTTTACGTTGCGGTCAACCTACTCAAACCCATCCACCGATATTTGAGAGTCCATAGGGTTTACCATGTTTCGTACAAGTGACATTTAACAGGGAACAGGGAATAGGGAACAGGGAACAGAAAGTTTTGGATGGGGATTTATACCCCACCCAAAACATGCCACGCAGTAGTTGTCGGGATCTGGTGACTAAGAGAAGCGGGAACAGGAAACTATTGCCTGTTGCCCGTTCCCTGTTCCCTTCTGAGGTGATTGTTTTGGGTTCCATCTATATCCCGGTGGGAGTTGTGTCCTTTCAACTATTTCCGGCAAAACAAGAAATAATTCGCCCACTTACCTTTTGGTTAGAGTGTGTCAGCCTTATTTCACTCTTCAAACCATAACGAGACTTACAATGATTCACTTACGTTAACCCCGATCAATCTTCGCTTTGCTCTCTGACAAAATTAGGCTTTTTGTATTTAAGCTTTCGTGGCTTGCATTCCACCAATTTTATGACTTAGTCTTGGTGTAGGCGGAGTCTGTGACTCTTTTACGTAGGGACAGGGAGAAAGGATTCCCCGCAGGAGACGGCTCCTCTGTCATAACGCAATAATGCGCCTTTGCACGACTTCATGTCGCACTTTACCTTGGTTGTCTTG
>NZ_JBHFNP010000255.1:0-79001 GCF_041929235.1 Microseira sp. BLCC-F43 | reverse complement strand
CTTGTGGGATACTTGGGATTTTCGCGGTCTGTGGAATCAGTCGATGTTGGTTTCCCAGGGTTCTCCCCCGAATAACTTGCCGCTGTTGTACCCAGTGCCGTGGCAATTTTATCCCAGGTAGTTAACTGGGGATTCTACCATGAGATATTCTCCTTTTTTGGGTTTTACTAGAAAACCCAAAAATCTAGCCACCTCGCATAGGCATGTCAAACTAGGGTGGCTGCGGAGAATGTTAAAATTCTCTATCGAGCCTCCTTACTGCCTTACACAGTGTGGGGGTTAAGCTATCCATTGCTGCTTCAACAGCTTTGGGTAGCGGAACTAGATTTTTGGGGACATCGGTTGCTTCGGTTCACGAAAGCAATCGATACGATTGACCATAGCAGTTTAGGGTGCGAGCGTCAAGATAGGGGATGGGGATGCGATCGCACCCCTGAACTGCTTGAAATTTCGAGTTCGGAACATGAAATTTCGAGTTTGGAACATGAAATTTCGAGTTTGGAGTGCGATCGCTCAAATCTCGCACCTCAAGAAACCCGGTTTTTGCAAAAAACCGGGTTTCTGCGCCAGAGTTTGCCATTAGGAAAAGGAAAAGAAGGATAAAAGGCTGAGGTTAAATGATGTCCCTCGGCACAGTTACCAGTATGCCTAATTACTGATATCATCTCCGGGAGCAAAGGTTGTGTAACTGCTAATAGCTAATCGCTAATCGCTAATGTCAGGAAAAATACTATATTAGCAATTAGCAATTAGCAATTAGCAATTAGCCATCCATACACTACCGATACCACCGGGCATGATATAATATATCTTACGATGGATAAATTATGCATTAAATCTTGCAAATGCAATGGCAAACCACCCGCAAATAAATTTCCAAAGCGAGTAGCGAAAGTCGATTTTAAGCGACTGATATTATTTACCAGTCCTCTTGAGAGGACTTTAGCTATAAGATGCGGGAATTTATTCCCTGTCGGACTGACAACGAAGCGATTATATTTGTGTAAAGTTAACACCTCATCTATTAGCCTTTACTAACCCTTAACCCCGCTCCCCGTTTCCGTCGGCACAATGTATCGCTGTACAATTAAAAACAAAAGCAAAATCGGCGCAATAGAAATAACCGAACCAGCAGCAATCAAACGCCAATCTAAAACGAAAGTTCCGGACATAGTCGCCACTCCCAAAGGCAAAGTATAATATTCGGGACGGTCAACGACAATTAAAGGCCAAAGGAAATCGCTCCAAGAACCAATAAAGACAAAAATCGCCAAAGTTACCAACGCCGGACGAATCGCGGGAAGCATAACAAACCACCAAATACCCAATTCCGAACAGCCATCCATCCTAGCAGCTTCCTCTAATTCCTTCGGCACGCCTTGAAACGCTTGCCGCAACAAAAAAATCCCAAAAGCAGAAGCAATACCCGGAAAAATAATCCCCAGATAGCTATTTCTCAAACCGAGTTGCACCGTCAAAATATACAAAGGAATCATCACGATTTGGAACGGAATCATGATGGTAGAAACAATAATAGTAAAAATGATATTTTTACCTCTAAAATCCAACCTTGCCAGCGGATAAGCCGCCAGGGAACAGAATAGCAAATTTAAACCTACAGTCAGAAAAGCCACCAGAGTACTGTTAAATAAATACGTAGCAAACGGATTAGTTTGCCAAACCTTGATAAAATTCTCAAACGTCGGCTGACTGGGCAAAAGTTGGGGTGGAAACTGGAAAATCTCTTCCGTGGGGGACTTGAAAGAAGTACTGACAAGCCAGAATAAAGGGAAGAGCATGATTGTTGCGATCGCTCCCAACACCCCATACATTAAAATAATTTTGGATTTTGGATTTTGGATGTTAGATTTCATCAAATTAATAGCTGAGCTTGACTCTTGTTATAATCTATGATTTAACGGTGAGAGGAAAGCAGCCAGCATATAAACTACCTTGCTCTGTTTGACATGAAAAACTCTTATTTCTAGGGTAAAGGCCACCTAGCCAATGTTAACGGTCGGTAACTTTCCAAATAGCACTGCTCTAAACCCAACTTGACTGTTTAACTATTTGGTTCTAGTGCTTGGAACTGGTGGAGCATTCCAAAGTAGGTTCTTTAACACTTGCCGTTAACGTAGTTCTCAAGGAACTTAAGCGGGTCAACTATGGACTTGTTTCCAAGCCCCCACTAGAATCTTCGATTTAGTGGTGGGTTGTTGACGATTAAACCAGTCTAGGTTTTCTCCCCCCCTTGCTAAGGGGGGGCAGGGGGGGGATCAAATTTCCTGATAATTAAACCAGTCTAGGTTTTCTCCCCCCCTTAGCATGGGGGGGCAGGGGGGGATCAAATTTCCTGATTTAAACCAGTCTAGGTTTTCTCCCCCCCTTAGCAAGGGGGGGCAGGGGGGGATCAAATTTCCTGATAATTAAACCAGTCTAGGTTTTCTCCCCCCCTTAGCAAGGGGGGGCAGGGGGGGGATCAAATTTCCTGATAATTAAACCAGATTCAGTACAGACACCATTTAACCGCCTATCCCATTCATCAACAGGTACTTGAGGCAAACAAGCAAAATCAAACACAATCCCAATAGTAAACTTAGATGACCACTCGGGCGAACACAACAAGCGGTCATAGAATCCGCCACCGTAACCTAACCGATATCCGCGCAGATCGCAAGCAACAGCCGGAACCAGAATTAAATCCACCTCCTCCGGCTCTAAGGTCGGTGAATTCGCGTCAGGTTCAAAAATGCCATAAGCCCCGGTTAAGAGAGGTTCTCCAGGCTTCCAGCGATGCCAGACGAGAGATTTACCGTCCACACGAGGCAACCCCCACTGTTTGGTTTCTGCCAACAGCGAACTCATATCTGGTTCTTGGCGAAAACTATAGTACGCCAGAATTGTTTTTGCTGATGAGAATATAGGGGAAGATTGGAGGTGGAAACAGATGCGATCGCTCTTTGACCGCCACTCTTTTTCAGGCATTGATAGACGCTTTTTAAGAATACTTTGTCGTAATTCTGCTTTTTTCATCTGATTAAAATTACAACAGAAAAACCCGTTGTTTTTAAGACAACGGGTTAATAAAATCCGCCGAATTAAAACTAGCCTGAGACTGTAGTTTCAGAAATCTTTTGATTCACAAAAACTTCTTTCTTCCTTGCTAGCGATGCGACGGCGCGCACCGGAATTTCCCTGATTTGATGGATAATCAGATTCCAAATATATCCATATTGAGGGAAGCGCTTGAGTAGAAAAATCTCAGCAAACACGTAAAATCTTCTCGTTCTTCTATACTGGGGCGGATTATCCTCAATTCGGATTTGTTCGGGGGATGGTAACAAGTGACCAATTACCTTGCCTTTTTCATAAAATTTTGCCTGTAAAAATAGCCCCAGAAGCCTATCCAAACACCAGAAAGGAACGTACTTGAAATATCCCACCACATTCATCATGCTAGCAATTTCTTGTATCGTCTCCTGAACCAGTTCATTTTTCCATACTTTCTTATCGAAATTCTCAGTATGGGGGCCGTGTTGGTCTTGTCTTCCCCTAAAAATACACAGCCAATCAAACTTATTATCCACCGGAGCGATGGGAATTTCTAACATGTACTCGTTAGTTTCTGTAAATAAATTAGAGTTCCCTTGGGCTTTGCTGCAAACTTTCAATTTCTCGATATTTGGCAACCTTTCCCAGGGAGTTTCAAACATCCGCTTATCTCCATAATCAAAATCCTTCCGATTTAGCCGCATCACCCAGCTATCTGGAAATCTCTTGTAATACTCGACGGCTATTTCTGCTATATCAGGATTGAGATATTCGTCGCAATTAATTGTCAAAACATAAGTCCCTCTTGCATTCAAAAGCCCCGTAAGCCGTTGGATAATTTCTCCTTTAAAAGGGCTGTTAATTTGCTGCAAGCGAGGGTCTTCAATTGGATGCTTGCTGAGTCCTGGTGGATGAACCACAATAAACTCTACATCTCCTTTTATCTTGACTAGCTCTCGAATCCAATTTTCGGGAAATCCTGGTCTTGTTGGACTAACGATTGATAATATAGGTTTTGTCATTTTCTTTCCAAATCCCCTTGTTTTACAAATATTTCTGACTCTACACCGCCGTTCAACTTAGATATAACTTTGCCCTCTACTTGCAGTTTTTCCCACAATTTTTTTCCCCAATTTTTTCCCCAATTTTTCTCAAACTTACTAGAGCTATCACTCATCATATATTTCCCTCAAATAATTGTCAAGTACTTGCATAACTTCTTTAATATTTTGAGCTTCGATTTACCGGAAGTTTATGAAATTTTTGCTCCCAGGCATAGCGACTTTTTATAGCGGTTTGCATCTTGGTAGAATACAACAGCGGTTAGAGGCGCACTGCTGCCCTACAGCAATAAACCGCTGGCAAAAGTATCAAACCCGCCAGGGAATAAATTCCAAGGGCTTTTAGCGAACGTCGGTTAAAACAAACTGGTTTGATTGCATTTAGTCGGTTTTAAGCGACTTGAGATATGAGCAACGGAAATTTATTTCCGGGCGGGTTTGATACTTTTGCCAACGGTCTAATAGACAACTACTGTATTCCACCAAGTCACAAACCGCTATAAACTTAGTAAAAACCCGTTTTCTTTAAGAAAACGGGTTGTTCAAACCCACGAATTTGCCACACCTATTCAGCGTGCTGACGATACCACTCAATAGTATTTTTTAGTCCTTCCTTAAAGCCGACTTGAGCAGTGAAACCAAACTTTTCTTTGGCGCGTTCCGTATCTAAACAACGACGGGGTTGCCCATTTGGTTTATCAGTTTCCCAGACAATTTCGCCATCAAAACCCATCAAGTCGCAGATTGTTTCCACCAAATCTTTGATGGTAATTTCATAACCCGTTCCCAAATTAACTGGGTCAGATTCGTTGTAAAATTGGGTAGCCATAACAATACCCCGCGCTGCGTCAGTCGAGTAAAGAAACTCGCGGCTAGGACTGCCATCGCCCCAAACGGGTAGATGCTTGTCTCCCCGCTGCTGTGCTTCGTAAACCTTGCGAATTAACGCCGGAATCACGTGAGAACTTCTGGGGTCAAAATTATCTTCAGGGCCGTATAAGTTTACCGGCAAAAGGTAAACGCCGTTAAAACCGTACTGCTGTCGGTAAGATTGGAGTTGGACTAACAAGGCTTTTTTGGCAATGCCGTAGGGGGCATTAGTTTCTTCCGGATAGCCATTCCAGAGGTCATCTTCTTTGAATGGAACCGGAGTAAATTTGGGATAGGCGCAGATAGTGCCGACGCAGACGAATTTTTGGACGCCTGTTTGATAGGCGGAGTGAATTAGCTGAACGCCCATCATCAGGTTGTCGTAAAATAGTTCAGCTGGCTTTTCCCGGTTTAAACCAATACCGCCGACATGTGCTGCTAGGTGGATAATGATATCCTGTTGATCGGCGGCGCGCTGACAAGCTGTGAGACTTCGCAGATCGAAATCCCGCGATCTCGCCACCGTAATCTTGTTAGGATCGGCTCCCGATAAGAGCAATTGCTGCACCACCTGGCGGCCTAAAAATCCAGCCCCACCAGTGACCAAAATCCGTTTATCTTTTAAGTCGAGTCCAGTCATTGTTTCGATCCTCACCTGTTGGGGCTTTATTCTATTAAGGCATTGAGCTGCTTACTTGTTGACGGATGGTAGCAATATCAACGAATTTTGCCCCATTCCCGTTTGGTAAAGTTAGCCCCAAAGCCTGTAAGTCTGCTTCCACCATTAAGGCAACTAATTCTGGAAAAGTCACGCTAGGTTCCCAACCTAACTTTTGCTTCGCCTTAGTCGGGTCGCCAATTAATAAATCTACTTCAGCGGGGCGCAGATAGCGATCGTCAAACTCCACATACTTGTGCCAATCTAAATTGACGTAACCAAAAGCCAAATCTAGAAACTCTGTAATCGAGTGAGTTTCGCCCGTAGCAATCACGTAATCGTCTGGCTGCTCTTGCTGTAACATCAACCACATTGCCCGGACATAATCTTTAGCATAGCCCCAATCCCGCTTAGCATCGAGATTGCCCATGTAGATTTTGTTTTGCTTACCGGCTACAATCCGCGCCACCGCACGGGTAATCTTGCGCGTCACAAACGTTTCGCCGCGGCGCGGCGATTCGTGGTTAAACAATATACCGTTACAGGCAAACAGGCCGTAAGACTCGCGATGATTTACAGTTTGCCAGTGACCGTAAACCTTAGCGCAAGCGTAGGGACTGCGGGGATAAAACGGCGTCGTTTCCTTCTGGGGAATTTCCTGTACCTTACCGAACATCTCAGAAGAACCCGCTTGATAGAACCGCACCTCAATACCAGTGCGTTGCTGGTAGTCCCGAATCGCTTCTAGAAGGCGCAGCACCCCCATCCCCACAGTATCAGCCGTATATTCCGGGGAATCAAAACTAACGCGCACGTGGGATTGAGCGCCTAAATTGTAAATTTCTACAGGTTTTACTTCTTCTAGAATGCGGCGCAGGGTCACCCCATCGGTCAAATCGCCGTAGTGTAGAAACAACCGCGCCGCCTCATTGTGAGGATCTACATAGATGTGGTCGATCCGGTCGGTATTAAACGTCGAAGTCCGCCGGATAATACCATGAACCTCATAATCTTGCTCAAGCAAAAACTCGCTTAAGTAAGAACCGTCTTGACCTGTAATTCCGGTAATCAGCGCTCGTTTCCGTTCTGTCATCTTCCGTATTCCTTTATAGTCTGTGAAATATTGGGGTAGGCGGCATCTGCTGCTCTGATCGTGACTGACTGGTAACCAGATAGGCACGAGTATAGGTGAGAACTGGGTGGCTCGCCTACGTAAAAACCCCAATCCAACCCCTGGGGATTCCTTTAGTCCTTTCCTAAGTTAACCCATACTCCTGTGGCAAATTATCAAGAAACGATGTATTCTTTGCAAAAACTTTGCATACCCGGTCGAGTTGTCAACATACCGCTGGCAGAATCAGGGGATGGGCAATCAACCTACCTTACTCTACCTTACGCAATAGACTACGCAAGCAATAGCGCGCGATTCTCCTGCACCCGGTCATATCATGTCCGTTTGATTACCCATAGTTAGGACTGACGCTCGCTTGGCGGGGACACTCTGACGCTCTGAGTTTTAATTATGGGTAAAAAGCCTGACATCATATCAGAGAGCGCGCGCTACACCCCAAGGGAATTGAGCTTGGTAAGCGCTTACCCCTGCAGCTTTACGCCTAAAAGCCCTTATAGATCAGTCCGCTCTAACGCCGTGTCAAAAGACCGGGGTAACCGCGTAAGACTTTAGTCTCACGAATGTTTTTTTGGTGAAGGTTCAGGAAACCTTGCTATTAAGCTGCGAATCAACTCAGATTTGGTCATGCCTCGGATGGTGGCTGCCTATCAAAACAGAACGGGAGGGTGAGAACCCCTTGGTTTTGACCAGGGGATGAAACCCGACCCGACGGTTTTTAAACCGGCGTATCTCTTTATTTGCCACGCTGATTTTCAATATACTTCTTAACTACCTCAGTACTGACCTGACCAGTCGTTGCAACTTGCATAGGTTGGAGTCCACAATGCAGGTAGTTTTTTCAATTCTGGAAACTCCTTTCTTAGATGGTGCGAAGCCCTACCCTTAATCCATCGAGCAATATCAGCAGGGGACTCATGGGTAGGGGCATTGATGAAAAAATGTACGTGGTCGGGTTGAATTTCTAACGCAATAAGCTTCCACCCGTGTTCTTCAACCAGTTCAAAAATAATTGGCTGCAATCGTGCCGCTACTTCTTTGACCAAAACTGGTTTGCGGCGTTTTGGTACGAATACGAAGTGATAGTTAATTGACGAAACAGAATTGTCGTTACGTCTGTAATCGTAATCCGCATGTGATAATTTTGCTATTTTCAATATACTTTTAACTATAAATAATACAAAAACAATAAAATACAGGAGGTGATGACAACTTGTACAAGACAGTTCGTATAAAAGCCAGGTTTACAGATGAACAACAAGCGTTCTGGGTTTACCAGTGCGAGCAAGCAAATAGCTTAATTAATTGCGCTATTTATTATGCCAGCCAAAACCATTACGCCTTTTTAGAGCAAAACGAAAACGCTCTTGCTATTTATTGGCGCGGTGATGAGCTAAGACACGGATGGAAGACATACAAATGCAAGACGACCTATCCAGAACTCGACAAAGCTCTCAAGGATAATCCTCACTACAAAGCGATGGCTGCACAGTCAGCACAGCAAACGCTTAAATCGGTGGTCGAGTCAATTTCTAGTTACAACAAGCTAGTCGATTTATACTACAAGGGTGAAGTTGATAAACCATCTTTGCCAAAGTACAGGAAGCGTGGTGGGCTAGCATCTGTAACCTTTCCTCGCCAAGCACTGACCTATAGAGAAGACTGTTTTTATCCATCAATTAGCCGGGAAACCAAGCCGCATATAATTGGAGAAATATTTCTGCCACTACCTGAATTTATCGATTCTGAGTGGGTTAAAGAAGTAACCATCCGTCCATCTCTTGGTGAATTGTGGATTGATTGGGTTATCGACGATGGCAAGCAACCAATTAAGAACAACCCGCATCTTGACTACTCTCAAGCATGGTCGTTTGACCAGGGTGGCACTAATTGGCTGACTGGGGTTTCTACCAGGGGAAAGAGCCTGATTATTGATGGGCGCAAGCTGCTGGAGATGAACCAGGGATACTGCCGTATCGTAGCAAAATACAAACAAGGAAAACCCGATTTCTATTGGGATGCCAATTATGACCGGCTTGGGCGTAAGCGCAACAATCAGATGCGCTTCGGCTATTAATAAAGCTGCGAGGTTTATGATCAACCGATGCTTAAATGACCGGGTGGGAAATTTAGTTATTGGTTGGAACGAAAGACAGAAAGATAGCTCCAACATGGGCAAGCGCGGCGAGCAAAATTTCGTTGCTATTCCCACGAAAAGATTGATTAACCGCTTGAAACAATTGTGTTTTGAGTATGGAATTGTACTGACGATTACTGAGTCAGCTTATACATCACAATCCTCCTTTTTGCATGGCGATAGCCTTCATAAACATGGTGAAAAACCCAACGGATGGCAACCATCAGGTCTAAGATTAAAACGCGGATTGTACAGGACTCGACATGGCTTTCTGGTTAACGCAGATTGCAATGGCGCAGCAAATATTCTTGCAAAAGTAGCCACACAGCTAGGGATTAACGTAGTCAAGGTGGGTAGGGGAGCTTTGACACTCCCAAAGCGATATGATTTGTTTGGATCTCTGACCAAATTGTATCGTAAGCGTTGCGGAGCGCGCCAAGAGGCCGCTCCCGCAACATCTGCTTAGAATCCCCTCTCTTTTAAGGAGGGGAGATGTCAAAAGCTCAATTGGCGCATCTCATATTCACAGGACTTACGCACGCGGCGCCAAAAACAAAGGTGATGCGTCAATCTCGCGGATCTAAACCCAATATTTGTCGCATCACCTTTGTTTTTTTGCATAATTATTGATTCATAAAATTTCAGATAAATCCTCAAATATTTAATAAAATTTTCCGGCTAAAATACCACAGGTTTAGTAGATTATAAATATAGCAATGGAGGTCGGAAATGCTAGTTTTGGAATACAAGGTTAAGGCTAAGCCAAATCAATACAAGGCTATAGAAGAGGCCATCCGTACAGTGCAGTTTATCAGAAACAAGTGTATCCGCTACTGGATGGATGCTCCTAAAGATGCCAATGTCAATAGGTTTGCTTTGAACAAGTACTCTACAAAGCTAAGCAACGAATTCTCCTTTGTCAAAGACCTAAACTCAATGGCAGTGCAAGCTGCTGCTCTTGCGAGGAACCCTGGCAATTTCTCGGTTTTATGATAATTGCTCTCGCAAAGCAACGAGGAAAAAAAGAATTCCCACGCTTCCAGAAAGACAACGGCTCCGTTGAATAGTTGCACCAGCGGGTGGTCGCTGCATCAAACTAAGCGGCGAATTACCATTACTGACAAAAAAGGTATTGGTGAGTTGAAGTTAGTGGGAAAATGGGATATCCACAATTACCCAGCTAAGTTAATTAAGCGCGTTAGGTTGGTGCGTCGCGCTGATGGGTACTATTGTCAGTTCGCGATTGATGTTGAGTGCTTTGAGCAATTACAACCAACCGGAAATGCAATTGGGCTGGATGTAGGACTGGAGTTTTTCTATACTGACTCCAATCGACATCAAGAAGAAAATCCACGTTTCTCAAGGAAGGCTGAGCAGTCAATCAAACACGCTCAAAGACTCATCTATAAAAAGGAGAAAGGAAAAAACGGACGCCGTAAAGCAAGAAGGCGATTTGCTAAGAAACACCTAAGAGTAAGGTGCGATTCGTTGTGTGGTGAATCGTGGTGTAAAGTCCACAAAAACTACACCAACCAATTCCAGCAATGGAAAAGGTTGAACTCTTGGTCTGATGCGGGTGAAAGTCCCACCTACCAGACTCAGGTATGACTCCCTATCTGCCCACACCGACCGAACTCGGTTTTCGGAGAGTGAAGCTGGGAACAGGGCGCAATCAGACATCCGTTATGGGGTGACACTGGCGCTAACGGGGAGTCCCCACGGTGAAAACAGAGCCTAAAAAAGCGACCTATTAGGAAGCGGGACATAACACAAAAGCCCGACTCGACTAGAGCTTATTCCCGCCGCATATGCTTACTAATAGCGGCAAGAGTCTAGGGAATCTAGTGGTTGAAATGGCTCCACCTAACGGGACAAACAATCAACCGAGGGAACGAAGAAAAACGAACTCAGGGTCTAGGGAAAGGTCGAATCCCCAAGTAGACCAGACGAGTAGCGGAACTCCCTGAGTTCGGGTAGGACGTAACGTAATTGTTGCGAGGTGTTCAGAAAACACTTGCTTGGAGTAGAGAATGATTAGACACATGGACAACCATAGTGAATCTTGGAGAAAGCTGCCGTGGAAGCAATTGGGCCGCGACTTATTCCGCCTACAAAAACGAATGTTCAAAGCTATTCGAGAAGCAGACAAGCGACGAGCAAGGTCACTCCAGAAGCTGATGCTAAAATCCACCGCAGCAAGATTACTGGCAATACGTCAGGTTACGCAACTCAATGCTGGGAAAAAGACCGCAGGAATTGATGGTAAGGCTGCCCCCTCATTTGAGGAAAGATTCGCGTTGAGTGAACAACTCAAGCAATCAGTAAACAACTGGAAGCACTCAAAACTAAGAGAAATACCCATTCCAAAAAAAGATGGTAAAACTCGCATCCTAAAAGTCCCCACCATAGCCGATAGGGTTTGGCAATGCTTAGCCAAATACGCTTTGGAACCAGCCCATGAAGCAACCTTTCACGCAAGAAGCTATGGGTTGAGAGCGGGTAGGTCGGCGCATGACGCGCAGAAATATCTGTTCGATAATCTAAATTCAAGAGTGAATCGAAAAGAGAAGCGGGTAATCGAACTTGACATCGAGAAATGCTTCGACCGGATAAACCACTCATCCATCATGGAACGACTCATCGCTCCACCAGGCATAAAGCTCGGAATATTCCGATGCCTTAAAGCAGGAGTCAACCCAGAATTTCCAGAACAAGGAACCCCGCAGGGGGGAGTGGTGAGTCGCGAACTTGCCAACATTGCGCTCAATGGGATAGAGGAAATCCACCAGTCCGTGCGTTATGCGGATGACATGGTTATTATACTTAAGCCCGGAGAAGATGCGGAGGCAATCCTCGACAAAATCAGCCAGTTTCTAGCAGAACGTGGCATGAAGGTGAGCGAAAAGAAGACTAAGCTGACTGCTGCGACAGATGGGTTTGATTTCCTTGGCTGGCACTTCAAAGTGCAAAGCAACGGAAAGTTCAGAAGCACTCCCTCAGCGGATAATTTCAAGGCTTTTCGTCAGAAAGTAAAACACATCGTCAACAACTCGAATTATGGTGCTGCGGTCAAGGCTGAAAAATTAGCCCCCGTAGTTAGAGGTTGGAGAAATTATCATCGCTTTTGCAAGATGGACGGGTCAAGAAACTCGTTATATCACATCGAAACAAGGGCATTCAAGGTGTTCAACAAAGAAGCCAAGCAAGACCGTCAAACCAGCAAGAAATTGCTGGATAAGGCGTTCCCAACGGTTTCTTACTCCGAGAACAAACACATCAACGTCAAACGAGAGAAATCACCCTTTGATGGGGATATCGCCTACTGGAGTGAGCGCAACAGCAAGCTGTATGATGGCGAAACCTCTTTTGCCCTAAAAAGGCAAAACCATAAATGTGGATACTGTGGCTTAAAGATGCTCTCTGACGAGAAGGTGCATCTCCATCATGTCGATGGAAACCATAATAATTGGCAGAAACAGAACCTTCTAGCTATTCATGAAAGCTGCCACGATTACATTCACATGAGCAAAGGCGCAAGCCAAGAACATCGGGAGCTGGGTGCGGGGAAACTTGCACGCCCAGATCTAACTGAGAGGGGCGGGGAATAATATCCCCCTTCGACTCAAACTAGGCAACGTACCGAACACGCAAACAGACTTGCGCGTCACGTTTGCAGGACTAAGTGCGATTCGTTCAGTCGAAATCCATATGGAGGGATGACTGGCTTCAGTAGAGTAATCCAACAGGGTAGAGTTCGCACTTTAATCCTCTACTGATGACAACTTACTATCCATGTAGGTGAGGAAACCTAGCCGAGCAAAAGCGAAGACAGCTAGGGGAGAAAGGAAAAAATGAAGGGTCACACCGACATCATAACCCAATCCAGAAAACACTAAGCCCTACTATCCCGGTGCGGGATTAAAAGCACACAAACTACCAAGAAATTGGTAGCCCCAAAAGAAGAGACTGACCATCAAATTTGTAAAGCGGGGGTGAAAGCAGGAATAGGTGGTAATAGCTGAAAGCACCTACTGCAAGCAAGATTCTATGGGTAGAACCAACGAAGTGTTGATGAGCCATCGATATGCAAAGCCAGGGGATATAAGCTAATAGATTCAATCTAACTCCTGGGTCGGAAAAAGCCGACAAGGGTAAGGTCTATCAGTATCTTAGTAACGAGATAGCGCACTACCTACAACCCCGGTGGAGAAACACGCCCTACAACAAAATGGATAGTAGGAACGAAGTAACCATCACGTAAGCTCCTGATTAAGGTCGATTAATTAGGTAGGCAGTCAAGCTATAAGCTACGAGATGGTGGGATGGTTCAAGAAGCCAATGCCCAACCCGAAATAACGGGAATTGCTTGAAAAGAGAAGGCGTAATTGCCGGGATAAGCTGACGTGAACCGCAATGTGTGAAAGCTAGAGTCACCAGTAGTGATGAACAAGCCTAAATCTGATTCACAAATGGATACAGAGGGATGGAAGGCTCTCAATTGGCGCACAGCCGAAAGATATGTCTTTAAGTTACAAAAACGAATCTATGCTGCTTCACGTCGCGGCGATATCAAACAAGTACGCAGACTCCAAAAGACGTTGATGAAGTCCTGGTATAACAAGGTCTTATCGGTACGACGGGTAACACAAGACAACACTGGCAAGAAAACGGCAGGAGTGGATGGAATTAAATGTCTAGCCCCAGCAACAGGTTTTCAGCTAGCAGGTCAACTCAAATTAACTGGGAAATCCCACCCGACACGCAGGGTATGGATACCAAAACCTGGGAAAGAGGAGAAACGACCATTAGGAATACCCACAAAGTACGACCTCGCGATGCCGCGCGGTAATCAAAAATGCCCTTGAACCGGAATGGGAGGCCATTTTCGAGCCTAACTCATACGGATTTAGACCAGGAAGGTCATGTCACGATGCGATATGGCAAATAAAAAATGGTATTAAGGACAAACCCAAATTTGTTCTAGATGCTGACATTGCCAAATGTTTTGACCGCATCAACCATGAAACATTGCTCCAAAAGTTAAATATCAAAGGCAAAATCAGGCAACAAATTAAAGCTTGGTTAAAGTCTGGGGTAATAGACACTGGAGCATTTACTGCTACATCTCTTGGAACGCCGCAGGGTGGAGTTATTTCACCTTTATTAGCAAATATTGCCCGACACGGCTTATAAAACCACTTAAAAGAGTTTGCAGAAACCCTAAGCCTAAGAAATCCCAACGGAGTAGTTATGGCAAGAAGGGATAGGATAAATTCTCTTACCATTGTCAGGTATGCAGATGATTTTGTGGTCTTACATCAAGATAAAGCCGTTCTCCAAAGATGCCGGGAGATAATCTCGGAATGGTTGACCGAAATAGGACTGGAATTAAAACCTGAAAAGACCCGAATAACTCACACACTTCACCCTGAATTGAGTGAGGATGGTATTGCTGGATTTGACTTTATAGGTCACCACATCCAACAATATCCCGTTGGAAAATACCGAAGTGCAAAAAACCCACAAGGTAAAATACTAGGTTTTAAAACCCTCATCACCCCATCAGCGAAATCAAGCAAAGCACACCAAGAGGAAATCGGAAGAATCATCAAAAAACACAGGTCATCACCCCAAGCGGAACTGATTAAAGACCTTAACCCTGTAATAAGGGGATGGACTTCTTATTACACAAACTCCGACGCAAAAACAGTAGGAGAACTATCAAAACAAGATTCCCTCACATACTTGAAACTTCGCAGATGGGCAAAACGCCGCTGTGGAAATATCAATACCGGACATCAAAGGTATTGGACATCGATAGATGGCAATAACTGGGTATTCGCAACCAAGAAAGGGGAAGCGAACCCCCTGAGGTTACTAAAACATAGTGAGTTTAGTTGCGCACTGACTATGTAAAAGTTAAAGGCGATAAAAGCCCCAACGACTGCGACCTAGTTTACTGGAGTTCAAGACTTGGAACACACCCTCAATTGCCGAGTCGAACGGCTAAGTTGTTGAAACAACAGAAGGGTAAGTGTCTGGCGTGCGGATTAAGCTTCCAGGAATGGGATGTAATGGAAGTAGACCACAAAATCCCCAGAGCTAATGGCGGTAAGGATGAGTGGAAAAATCTGCAACTGTTACATCGACATTGCCACGATGAAAAGACCGTTACTGACTTAATAGAAATCCGGAAGAAAGAACACTCAAAATTCCTTAAGGAACTAGCCCAACAATGGGAAAAAGTAGATTGGGAGTGGATCTACGACATTCCGGTCATCAAAGTCAAAACGGTCAAGAAGTCCCATAGTGACAAGGGAAAACACATTGAGTAGCCGTGTGCGGTGAAAATCGCTTGCACGGTTTCGGATGGGAGGGGTGGAACAGCAATGTTCCCCTCGACCCTAACCGACCTAGTAACCTATGAAGACTTAAGCGTGAGCAACATGGTCAAAAACCATCCCCCCGCCTGAGGCACCCCCCTTAATAAGGGGGGTTGGGGGGGATGCGATGCTGGTTGGTATCAGTTTAGGCAGTGGATTGAATATTTTGCTAGCAAGTATGACCGGATTGCAGTTGCTGTCAAACCACACTATACGAGCCAAAAATGCAGTAAATGTGGGGCGCTTGTGAAAAAGTCTCTGTCAACTCGTACCCACGTTTGTAAGTGTGGGTGCAAGGTACACAGAGACAGCAATAATGGAAAAACATTTTAAATCTTGCTTTGCAAGCTAGGGACGGACAGTCCCAAAGTAACAGGATCCGGACTTGGAGCCTCTACTTTAGTTGGTGAAAACCAGAAGCGAGCAAGTTTCGAGGATGAGTAAAGAATCCCCGCGTCAAAAGACCGGGGAGTGTCAATCCTAGTAAGCACCGTTGTTATTGGGAAAAATAACAACGCCAAGCGTTTTGATAATTATCCACAAATCCAGCCAAAAATTGCGGAAATTGACATAATAAACGTCGATTTTGACCCGGCGTTCGTAGGGAATATCATTCCGCCCAGAAACTTGCCACAATCCTGTAATTCCTGGCTTAATTGTCAGAACTTTATCCATGTGATTTCCGTACATGTAAAGCTCATCAGGGACTAAAGGCCGAGGCCCAACAACGCTCATGTCTCCCTTTAAAACATTCCAAAACTGGGGGAATTCATCGAGGCTAGTCACGCGCAAAAATCGACCAATCCAAGTGATTCGAGGGTCGTTTTTGAGCTTGAAATTATCTGCAAATTCTTGCCGCAGTGCCTGGTCTTTTTCCATCATTTGCCGCAGAACTTCGTCGGCATTGACAATCATGGTTCTGAATTTAATACAACCGAAGCGCTTGTAATTTCTACCCACCCGTTCCTGCACGTAAAAAATTGGGCCGGGTGAACTAATCGCAATCAGTAACGCTAACACCAGATAAATCGGGGAAAATAAGATCAGAACTGACAAGGAAAACAAGATATCAAACAGTCGCTTGGCAACATCTAAACGAGGTAAAGCTGTTTTTCTGGGGGCTTGAAGCAACAGTGGCTCTAAGCCAAGTTTCCTCTTCGCCTGTAACAGCTTGCCGGACGGGCTAGTGGCTGTCATTTTACTCCTTACACTACTTCACACCACACACAGGAAAGATCATAAAGCCAATAGCCGCTTTCGCCCTAATATCGCCCTAAAAGCGATGGCAATTTGGTAATAGGAGAGCCAGAGGAAAGCGCTATAGGCAGAGGGAGACGGGGCTATTGCCCCTACTACCTGCTATGATTTGGACTTTGAAGCTAACTCGAAAGTTTCAAGCGAGACTGAAACTTTTGATCGCAGCTCTCTACAAAAGCAAGGTAACGTTGTTTAAAGATTGTAGGGGCAAATGAACAGGCTTGCGATCGCGCCCATTCCGCCTTAAACTTCCCTCGATACCCCTCAAACGCCTCCACCGCTTCCACCAAAGCCGCTTCCGTCTGCAAAGGAAACAACAATCCCGTGCCCCTATCTGGGTGTTGCCGAATATCCCGCACCGTTTCTAACGCTCCTCCAGCACCGTAGGCGATAACTGGCGTACCGCAAGCTTGAGCTTCTACCAAAGCAATGCCAAAATCCTCGCAGGCGCCATAGATAAAAGCTTTCGCCTGGGACATGTATTGCTCCACAACCCCATCTGGCTGCGCTCCCAGCACCTGCACGTTCGGTTTCGCCAATTGGCGAATCATCTCCAATTGTGGCCCAGTGCCAATCACTACCAACGGGCGTCCCATCTGATTAAACGCCTTGACAATTAAATCGACTTGCTTGTAACTCACCAAGCGAGAAACGGTAAGGTAAAAATCTTCTTTCTTCTCCTGAAAGGGAAATCGGTCGATATTCACTGGTGGGTAAATTACCTCTGCATAGCGGCGGTAACAGCGCCAGATGCGAGCCGCCGTATGCTTAGAATTGGCGATAAAGTAATCCACCCGATTCGCCGTCAGTGCATCCCACTGACGCAGTCGATGCAGCAAATACCGCGTCAAAATGCCTTGGAAGCCTCGACCCATTAAACTGCTGTCTAGGTAATCAAACGTCAAGTCCCAAGCAAAGCGCATGGGAGCATGGCAGTAACAAATATGCAACTGGTACGGAGTCGTCAGCACTCCTTTGGCTACCGTGTGGGAAGACGAGAGAATGACATCATATTGCCGCAAATCCAACTGTTCGATCGCTAGGGGCAACAGGGGCAGGTATTTTTGCACACCATTGCGGGCAAATGGAAAGTGTTGCAGAAAGGTTGTGCCAATCTCACGCTTGAATAGATAGCTATCTTGGTTGGTAGATTCAAAGTCGATGAGGGCATAAACGTCTGCATCGATGTGATTTAAAATTTCCCGCACTACCAGTTCTGAACCGCCGGTAGCTTTGGGCGTCAACCACTCGTGGACAAGAGCATACTTTCGCTGCACGGGTTTTAAACCATTTGAAATTTTAGATTTTAGATTAAAAAAGCTGGAGAAAATTCTCCAGCCTGGGAAAATTTGATAGTAGGGGCCCAAAGTCAGCGGTCAATCGCCAAAAATAACTTTGCCAGCGATCGCTGGCAACTAACACAAGCCATAAAACAGTGCTTGTGGGGCCGGAAATCTTTTACAATAGTCTGACCCCTGAGGGAAGGCTTAGCCTGCAAAAGGCGATATTGCAGGTTATTTTAGCCTTCTATTTTCAGGGAGTTAGGAGGGGGATTGTGTTTAGAAATCACCTCTAGGGATTGGTTGTTTGAGCTGCCAAACGCTGCTTCAACTCTTCTAACGCTTGCGCCCAACGGGGATCGGGTTGAACCGCATCAGAAGAAGTGCTGGTTGAGGTGCTGCTACCGCTGGGACGGCGAGACTTTTTATTGTTACGACGGCTGCTGCCACCGCCACCGCCACCGCCACCGCCACCGCCAGAACTGCTGGTGCTGGGGGTGGGACTGCCCGATGGGCGATCGCTAACTGGCTTTGCTTCCTCCTCCCCTGGTTGACCTTTAGCTCGAGGCAATGCCTTTTCAATTTTGATGGCGCTGTCTCGGAAAACAAAGCCGTTGAACTTTTCAATGAATTGATCCGCCTGTTCGTCATTGGGTACGGTGACGAAACCGAAACCCCTGCATTTGCCGGTTTTGCGGTCTTTAATCAACTTGGTCGAGATATTGTTACCCGCCTCAGCGAACACCGCTTGCAGTTCGGTGCGATCGATTTCTTCTTTAGGCAGGTTGCCTACGTAAAGACGAATGGACATAACGAAGATACCTCCAGATAGGGATTGAAAAAAACTTAGTTGCCAGCGCCCACAACAGCTTTGGCTGAGGACAAACCCGATTTACACTTGCCGCAACAAACCACTCGTTGTATTCCTCTAGCCAATTACCACCACACAGATCGCTGCCTGAAAAAACGCTGTTTAATATTGAAAGCCTAAGATGTTTTGCCTGACTTTCAAGCATAAGACTCGTGAGTAGGCACAGAAAAGTCAGGTTTCTTGTCTTTATTTCGGTGGCTTTAGATGTTGACACTAATAATTAAAATATCACGGCATTGGTTATGAAACCAGTTCTCAGGATAGATTTCAACTTTGTCTGCCACTGCGGGGGGTAGATCCCAGTTGTAACACTTGCCGCCATCTTCTGGTGTCTCCTAAGGATTGCTCTTCGATACATGCAGGTAAACAAAAACCAGCCCCCGCTGTGGCTGGTTGAGCTTTTGCTGTGTTGGGAGGAGGAAAACCTGATACCAAGACTGTGCTGCAAAACTGCCTCGCGCCGCGTCTGGATCAAATTCTTATGTAAATAAATGTAACAAAGACCGCGATAAATTGCAACATTTTTTTACATAACTCGGCTCCCAGGGGAGCAGGGGAGATCTTTGAAGAGGACGGGTCGAGTGGGAGACAAGGGAGAGCGGGGACACCCCATTTCTCAAGCCAGGGGTTTCCAACTTTGAAGAAGTCTCTTCTTCTAGCCCGTTTAAATTCGGGAGGCTCAGACCAGATGCTTCTCACTTGTGAAGGGTACACTCTTAGCGTCTCCCCAACTCCTTTGTCAGAGCATCTTCAAAGGTCATAGAGCAGTTTTGATGTGGCTGAGCTACTAGAAGCCACCTTTCAAGATGATGTAAGCTGCCACAACAGCAGAGCCGGTGGCTAAAATCGTAGACCAGACTGGATGACCGCTGGGACTGGTTTTGCCGCTAGAGGTGGCGATCGCTTCAATATCGATCCAGGGGGTAGCGCCCCGGCGAAACCAGCCGGATACTGTAACCGAGCGGTTGATTAAATGACTGGGACGGTTTGTTCCCAGGATGATATTCCCTATCGGACCAAGCCAAGAAAGGTAGTGCAGTTTTACCAATCCGGCACCCGATTGTAAAATTAAGTCTTGTCCCAGCCAGTTGGCGATACCGGGACGCCCCAAGAGCTTTCCGGGAAAACGCACAGGCTGACTATCTATCGGTAGGGCATCTGGATCGCCTAGGAGGTCTGGCAAAGTGGTTTCATCGGCTCTGGTAGAAGGCGTAATATCGGGAAAGAAAGAATTAATGCGGATTAAAGTGCCGATACTAAACCCAGATAGTACAAATCCCCGGAGAAAAAACCAGTAATCATCCAAAAGCCAGGATAGTAGCCGGATTCTTGCTAAACTCCCAACTTCGCCCAAGAGCCAGAGTAACGCTCCCAGAATTAAACCGATTAAAATGCCAAAGTAGGGGGCGGCTTGTAGTCGGAATGCTGAGTTAGGGCGAGCCTTTCCCGTCGGTGAACTGAAGTCAAGCTCGGTTTCCAGTTTCCAGTGGCGAGCGTAGCGGGATAATAATTGTAAGCGATCCCCGGTTAAAGGATGAGAATTGTTCCAAGCCAGCCATCGGCTGTAAGGATTGAGAACATCCCAAGCCAGCACGGGTTCAAACGCAGTATAAGCGTGAACGCTACCCAAACCAATCGCTTGCCGATATCCCAAAGGCATCAACAGGTCAAAACCTTCCAAAAGCCAGGTGGTTTTGCCTTGTTGCTCGATATCTTTGGCAATGCCAATGGCAATTTTAAGTATGGCGCGACTCAGTCCGTTGGGATTGCCGGTAACATCGCAGGAGAAGCGATCGCTAAAATAAACCCTAATTCTGGATAACCATACCAAAGGCCACCGCAGCAGCCAATAGATAGCATAAGCGATTTGCCCGATCGCCCCCGTTGTTCCCCGCAAAATTGGCCCTTCCCACTGTTCTCCCCATTCAGCAACTAGCCTGTATATCGTATAAGGAATTTGGGCAACCAGAACGCCCAGTGACATCAGCACAAAATCCCAGCGCCGGATCTGCCCCATTTGAGCGGCGTATATAGCACCAATTTCGTCATCTGTCAACTGTTCTAACAATCCTTTACTGACTACAATGCGAGCCGTATTGGGTAGATTGCCATAGGTGAGCGCCAAGGGAGCATCTGTCGGTAAAATTCCTAACTTCGGTACGGGGATGCGGCGTTCGCGGGTGAGGCGTTGCAGGACTCTAGCAGCTTCCTGGCTGTGGGTTTTGAGTGTTTCCACGGAGAAAGGCTTGTTACCGTAAAACAGCTTTAGCAGTCCATCGATTAACCAAGGAGACAGCACCAGCAGTATTGCCAACCCGATCAGTATGGGTAAAGTGGGTTGGTAGTAGAAGCCGTAGAAAGCTTGAATTGGTTCTAAATAAGGCAGCTTAACGAATAAATCATTTGTAACCGCAGCGCCGAACTGGAGGATGAGACGAAGCATCCAAAATAGAGCGATCGCAGTTACAATCTGCACTCCCCACAATTGAGTCAGATCCGGTTTAAACCCAACATCAACAGGCAACGGCTGCCATCGCTGCGCTCTTTGGGCTTGTCGCCAAGTATGCGGCTGTGGGGAGTAGGATGTAGAGTTCCCAGAAGAAGATACAGAATCAGCGGGACGGGAGGATGCTTGTTTTGACGCGAGGAGACTGGAAGGTTCTGGTGCAGGAACATTCCTACTGACTGTATCTTTTCTGCTCTTCTGCTCGCCAACAGGGGCGGGTTTAGTTAAATTGTCGCTGGGAGTTGTCAGATTATTGGTAAAACCCGCCCCTACAGCGCTCCCCTGCTCCCCTGCTCCCCTGCTCGCTTGCTCCCCTGCTTTACCCAGGGGGGGAATGACTTGCCTATTTTCTTGAGGCGGTATATTTTCCAGCGGGACAAAGCCGCTAACTTCTGTAGATTGCTTAGAAGATGGCTGGTTTATTTGGGGTATCTGGTCTAACGGGACAAATCCGGTAGGATTTTCTGTGGGTGTAGGCTTGACAGATGTTGAATTATGTGTAATTTCTGCTAGTTTATTATCTGCCCATTGTTTGACTTGGGGATTAACGCTAGTAGTCAGATGCTGACACAGAGCGATCGCTTTTTGCATGTTACCGCTGCTATTGTAAGCAACGACCAACCCCATCTGAGCGCGTACAATGGTGGCTGGGTCTATTTCTACGTCGCAGACGCTTTCTAGGTGAGGGATGGCGCTGTTGAAATCTCCCTTCTTCAAAGCTGCCAGTCCAGCCTCAACAGAAGAGTCAGGAAGTGAGGTCATGGCTAGTCTTCCACTCGGCTTTTACTTAAAGATACCCATACTTCAGCAGTCAGCTATCAGTCAGCGTCACAATTAACTATTTAGGAATAAGGCTCATATTCCCGGTTTCTAGGAAAAATCGTGGGTTTGGTAACCAGAGATATGCCTCCCTTCCGCGCTAGCGCACTCGCGCACGCACTCCCGTTCGCGAACGACGGTTGAAACCGGGTTTCTCGCCTCCTCTTGCATCAGTCCTCCCCCAGCTTGACTGATTGCCCAGTCTAGATAGTAAATATTCATCGGTCATACTGTAATCGTCAAAACCCAACATTCGTTTCAAAGTATGCAAATTTTCACCAGGCGGTAAGTCTTCAAAGGGAGTGGGGGTAAACTTGAAGGTGATGGGCTTTAACTATCTTGTTAAAGCTTGCCCCTACTTAGCTTTTTGCCGCTCTATTCATCCGGTCTCAATTGAGAAATTACCTAATGCCTGTGGGAAATATTTGTTTCCACTTCCCTAGCAACAACCAAGCGCCACCCAGCAAAAATAACCCAGATACCGATGAAGGTTCTGGAACTGAAGCTGCTGCTGGTGTAGGAGTGGGAGTAGTAGTTGGAGTTGGAGTCTCAGTGGGTGTAGGAGTGGGAGTGTCAGTTGGAGTTGGAAACGGTGGCAAAGATAAAGTGTTACTCCATGAAAAATCACTGATTACAATATCCCAATGATGTTGAACTGTACTGATAGATCTGATGGAAAAACTTCCTTTAGCGCCATTACAACTCCTGTCTATACCTAAGTTACAGGTAAACGAAAGTAGATAAATACTCGCTCGCGGGAGCGTAAAGGCATTGCCTTGTACCCTGAATCGAAACTCACCCTGACCAGATGGGATCGGCGATACATAATTACCCCCTAAGTAGTACCCCGAACCAACATCTCCTAGACGTATAATCTCACCTGTCTCTCTTATAAAACTGCCGCCAAAAATATTCCTTACAGCGACACCGCCTGTTACTGTAGACCCATTGATATCACCTGTGAAAATTCCAGCTATCGGAGAGCAAACTGTGTTATGGAAAACCAAACCAACTGCGCTATAAAGTGTGCAAGATGGTAGATTAGTGAATCTGAACGACATTGCTTCAGCCGGAGAAATACTTATGGTTGCACTAGCTGCTATTGTCGCCGCAGCTAGGGAAAATTTGGTGCGATCGCTTAACATAAACTTTGCCTTCCTACTCTCGATGGTGGATGCAATTTAATCGAGATATTGCTGCCCCAAAACCACCTACTCAGTTTCCGGAAAAAGTTTAAGTAAATTTACATAGTTAATTTTTAAGATAAATAATTGAATTTAAATCCAATTTATGCTATATAAGCGGATTGCAACGCGATGAAGTAGAGCCAAAAGGCTTCGTTTGTGCAGGGGCAGCATTAATGCTGCCGCTAGCGCTGGAAACCCGGTTGGTGGGAGAAGGACGATCGGAGAAACCGGGTTTATACGTAGATCTCTAGTTCCAAAGCGACGATTTTTCAGAGAAACCCGGTTTCTTTAGGTAAGTTTCGATCGGCTTAAGTTGCGTTCGCGAAGTGTCTCGGTACGAGAATCGCGCGCGCGCATAATAATACAACAAAATTCAACCTATAAAGATTGCGGTTGCTGACCCGAAACTACAGGTGCGACTGAACTCAATTTTAAATCTGGATGATCGCCTTGAATTTGATGCAAATTCCATTCATTCTTGAACAGTAAAACCGGGCGTCCCCAACCATCTTTTACCGTCACGGTATTAAACAAGCGCCCGACTTTATTTAACGCTTCCCAACCGCCAGTCACCCATCTGGCTACGCTGTAAGGTAATAAATCGAGTAAGGTTTCTACGCCGTATTCGTTTTGCAGGCGGAATTGGACTACATCAAATTGCAACTGTCCGACGGCTGCTAAAATTGGGTCGCGTTTAGCTTCATCGGCTGAATACATGATTTGCACTGCCCCTTCTTCTTGCAATTCCGAAACGCCTTTGCGGAATTGCTTAAACTTAGAAGGATTGGGATTTCTCAGGAAAGCAAATAGTTCTGGAGAAAAACAGGGAATCCCTTCGTACTCTAATTTCTGACCCGTGTAAATTGTATCCCCAATCGCGAACACCCCTGGATTATTTAAACCAATCACATCTCCAGCATAGGCTTCTTCGATCGATTCCCGGTCTTGGGCAAATAATTTTTGGGGTCTTGACAAACGCACCGTTTTACCAGTGCGGGCGTGGTTGACCACCATATCTTTTTCAAACTTGCCGGTACAGACGCGGACGAATGCCACTCTATCCCGATGTTTCGGGTCCATATTCGCTTGCAATTTAAACACAAATCCCGAAAAATCTGGATTTGTGGGCGGAATTTCCCCTGCTGATGAATTGCGAGATCCGGGTTTGGCGGCGAGTTGGAGAAAAGCGTTTAAAAATAGCTGGACGCCAAAGTTAGTCATGGCGCTACCGAAAAATACGGGGGTCAATTCGCCTTGGTGTACTCTTTCGATATCGAGTTCTGGTCCCAATCCTTCCAAAACTTCTAAATCTTCTTTGAGTTGGTAGTATAAGTCTTGCTCTAGCAGCCCTTCGATATTGGGATCTCCCAGCGCTACCGTTGTATCTTTTGCTTCCCGGCTACCGTGGGCGGTACGTTCAAATAGGTGAATTTGGCGTTGCTGTCGGTCAAAGACGCCTTTGAAGCGATCGCCCATGCCAATAGGCCAGTTTACTGCATAAGTCTGCAAACCCAATTCTTTCTCAATTTCGTCCAGCAACTCCAAGGGTTCCCGCCCCGGACGATCCATTTTATTCACAAAGGTAAAAATGGGCAGCCTCCGCATTCGGCAGACTTCAAACAGTTTGCGAGTCTGGGGTTCCAACCCTTTAGCAGCATCGATCAACATTACCGCATTATCGGCAGCGGCTAAAGTCCGATAGGTATCTTCGCTAAAATCTTGGTGTCCGGGGGTATCTAGCAAGTTAATCTGACAAAGGTCATACTCAAACTGCAACACCGTCGAGGTAATCGAAATTCCCCGCTGTTGTTCCATTTCCATCCAGTCAGAAGTTGCCTTACGCTGGGCGCGCCGTGCCTTAACTGCGCCAGCTTCGTGAATCGCACCCCCGTAGAGTAGCAGTTTTTCGGTCAGCGTCGTCTTACCCGCGTCGGGGTGGGAGATAATCGCAAAGTTGCGACGACGTTCAACGGCAGTTTGGATTTCGGTCTGAAGTTCCGTAGTCATGCAAAAATTGAGTGGGAAAAATTTAGCAACGGGAGTGGCATAACAACAATACTAGGATAACGACGATCCCCCCTACCCCCCTTGAGGGTACGGAAATCTCCTCCACCAAGCTGTTGAGCGAATGTGGTAGCTTCGTATCGAAAGAATAAACCAGACTGCATTAGGGAAGAGGTTATATGTACGACGCGGACAAACGGAAGCTTTTATCGGCATTGTGTCACGGATCGATCTTTTTTAGCCTGTTGGGCGTGTCTATCGGCATCCCAATTGCGGTTTTGCTCGTATCCGATGACCCAGTTGTGAAGGAAAATGCTAAAGAAGCGCTCAACTTCCACTTTAACGTTTGGCTGTACGGCATTATCTTTGGCATTCTGACTTGGGTGTTAATTGGTTTCGTGCTGCTGGCTATCTTGCAAGTTGTCAACATAGTCCTGCCAATTTTGGCGATTCTCCACTGTTTGAACAAGAGCGAAGATGCCTACCGCTACCCCTTTATCTTCCGCTTAATCTAAGGATTTTGTCGTAGCAATAGGGCCTTTGGGCGCTGGGGCTATTAGTTAGCTAATCAAGAAACCCGGTTTTTCGAAAAAACCGGGTTTCTTGTAGTCTTTTCAACAAAATCGCCCCACGGCTTGAAGGCTGTAGGGCAAAGGGACAGTTAAACGCTACTTATTAATGTCGTCTAACTTTTGTGCCGTTCAATAGTTCCATTTTGGATAGACAATCATAGACTTGGCGATTATCCTCCTACTCTGGGTTTGAGCAACGCTGGTGAAGAACCCTAGTATGAGGGGAACACAAGCGTTATCTGCCTTGGATGTACGATAAGACATCCCCTATCCCTCATCACGCCTTTGAGTGAATTGGGATTACTTTTGAGTCAGATTAAGATCTTTTCTTAATCTTTGTTGAGGTGGCTTTTGGGATCTCAAGTAATAAAATACCATACTTGACCATTGTCAGTCATAAGTTGAGTGAAGTTTTACAATACCGAGGTTGTGACGATTTATCGATTGTCTATGGGGTGGCGTGCAATGGTACTATTGGGTCTGGATAAAGGTAATTCTGTCCCGTCCAACCCAAGGCAAAGCCAATCAGACAAATCACGGTTAAAATCCAAAAAGCTTGCCACTGACCAAGTCCGGCTCTATAAAGGTCTAGTCTGGCTAGCAGTCCGGCTGAGACTAAAACCAAGAAGCGGATGACAATATCAATCCATATCACAATCGCGGCGGCCAGAAAAGACACAACCAGTACGATGACGAAAGCATTGATATCCGAACTGAGGGTACGGAGAATAATCTTTCGGATATTGGAAAAAGGCGCTGCTAAGGTTTCCGCCAGCAGCAATACCAATGCCGCCGCCAGCAGCAAGGTGTACCAAGGAGACTTAGAAGCGGACAAGATCCACCCTAAGGCAGTATAAGTCACCAACAGTAACATTAAAGATAGTTTAGGTAGTTTTTTGAGGCTCAGCATATCTGGGTTTTCTGGTTTTTCTTTTAACTTACCCCTACCTGTGGCTTTTGCCTCTTCCTCTCCTCCCAATTAACCAAGACGACGCTCTGATGCGGGAGAACAAGACACACCGGACACACCGGACACACCGGACACGGGGAATGAAGAGGACAAGAGGATATGGGGACGCAAAGACGCGGGTAACTCTTCAATCAACCTCTCCCTTGTCACCGCGATCGCTTGTCCTCTTCAACTGCCCAAATCATATAAATTTTTGTTAAACGTTTGTAAACTATTAAGAAGCGCGTTCCAAGCGCGATCTATGTATTGGAGATCGTATGAAGCAACTGATTAGGGCTGAGCGCTTCTGTCTGATAGGACACATTGTCACAATGGTTTTTGGATGGGCGGGGCTGTTATTGGTTTTACCCCATCCGGAAGTGATATTGAATTTACCAGCGTTTGGGCAGAACCTATTCGAGTGGAGTATGGCTGGGGGCGGGGTGGTAAATATCATCTTAGGGGCGATCGCTGTAGCCATTTTTGCCTACCGCACCCTGGGCGCTTGGCACTGGTTAACGTTTATGCTGCCAGCGGTATGCATATCTTTAAGCAGCGAATTGCTGGGCACGGGTACGGGCTTCCCCTTTGGTGACTATCATTATCTGAATGGTTTGGGGTATAAAATTGCGGGGCTGGTGCCGTTTACCATCCCCATTTCCTGGTTTTATATGGGGTTGGCGTCGTATTTAATCGCCCGGGTGGCGCTAAAGCTGGATCAAAAGCCGTCTTGGGTGCGTTGGGTAGGCGCGATCGCAATCGGTGCTATCCTCTTCACTTCTTGGGATTTTGCCCTAGAACCAGCCATGAGTCAAACATCGGTTCCTTTCTGGTACTGGGATAAAGCAGGCGCTTTCTTTGGCACGCCGTACCAAAATTATGCCGGTTGGTTTGGCACTAGCGCTTTATTTATGACGGTAGCAGCGACGATCTGGACTCGAAAGCCCGTCTTGGTGCAGCAAGAAACCCCTCAACCTTTAACGCGAAATCAACTCGGTTTGCCGTTAGTTATTTATTTGAGTAACTACGCTTACGCAGCCATGTTAAGCTTAGCTTCTGGGTTTGCAATACCCGTTGTGTTGGGCTGGTTGACTGGCGTTGTCCCGGCGATCGGGCTGTATTTCCTGGCTCAATCTGCTAAAGCCCCAGTAGCAGCACCAAAATCTGCTACCATCAACACCGAAATCGCCATAACAGCTGTAAAACTTGGAGTTAAGTGAATTTAGATTCGTTGACAGTACAGGGTGCGCTCGTGTTGGGGTTGTTATTAATACAAGCCCCAGCCACGGCTATTTTACTGTCGCGACTGCTAAAAGGGCCGTCGCGTCGTCCTGGAATTGAACCTTGTACCGCCACGCCGGATCTGTTAGGTACCGTCAGCGCGATCGTTCCGACTTTAAACGAGGCTAAGCGCATCCGTCCCTGTTTGGCAGGGTTAAGTCGCCAAAGCTACGAAGTGCGGGAAATTATTGTTGTAGACAGTCGGTCGTCTGATGGTACTCTCGATTTGGTGAAAGCCGCCGCAGAAAAAGATCCGCGCTTTCGCCCGATTACAGATGACCCTTTACCGCCCGGATGGGTGGGACGCCCTTGGGCATTGCATACGGGTTTTTTGCATAGTAGCGACCACAGCGAATGGATCTTGGGCATCGATGCCGATACCCAACCTCGTCCTGGGTTAGTCGCCGCTTTGGTAAAAACAGCCCAAGACGAAGGTTACGATCTGGTTTCCCTGTCGCCCCAATTTATCCTCAAATACCGAGGTGAGTGGTGGTTACAACCGGCACTCTTGATGACGTTGCTGTATCGGTTCGACTCGGCTGGGGTAAATTCAGACACGCCAGAACGAGTGATGGCAAACGGTCAGTGCTTTTTGTGTCGTCGGTCGGTGTTGGCAGCCGTAGGTGGATACACCAGCGCCCGAAGTTCGTTTTGCGACGATGTAACCTTGGCGAGGAATATTGCCGCCGCTGGTTATAAAGTCGGGTTTTTGGATGGGGCGAAGGTATTAAAAGTCAGGATGTACGAAGGTGCAGCGGAAACTTGGAAAGAGTGGGGGCGCAGTTTAGATCTGAAAGACGCCGCTTCTCCCGCTCAAGTTTGGAGCGATTTATGGCTGCTATTATCTGTGCAAGGATTGCCCTTACCGATTTTATTACTTTCTCCTCTGCTCCCCATCACCTCTGCTCCCCTGCTTCTCTTATTGGCGCTAAACTTATTTTTGCTGGCGATTAGGGTGGGGTTGCTGTTTGCGATCGCGCCATCTTATCAAGGAAAAAACCAGAAGTCTCCTCATTTTTTAAGTTTACCTTTTACCTTTTATCTTTCTCCCCTAGCAGATCCCTTAGCTTTTGTGCGAATCTTACTATCTTCTCTGCAAAAGCCTACCCAGTGGCGGGGGCGTACTTATTAATTATTTGCTCAGTAAAAATGTTTATGCTTGAGAATCCGGGTTTCTCTAAGAAAACCAGATTCTGTGGCGCTACGTATAATAATACGTATATAGACTGATTTGCCTTATCAGAGTTGGACTATGCTTATTGGAGCGTCAGCTAGTGTTTATGGTGATGAATTAATTACCGCGACTGAATTAAATCGGCAACCGGGACGAGTTTTAGATTTAGCATGGGAGCGTCCTGTAACTATAACTCGCTCCGAGCAACACTTTGCCTTGTTGCGTCGCGATCGCATGACTGATATGGTCAAGGCAGCTACAATCGGTCAAGTTGTGTTTGAAACAATCGATGTTGCCTACCGATTGCGTCTGGGAGAACAGATTGATTCATCGCATCCCTCGTCTTCAAAAATACCGATGCTTTTATAGGCGCGACTCCTGAAATAGGTAATTTTGGAAATTCTCAGTGCTAACAAAACATTTTGCCTATTATGTTTCAGTCCATAACAGATTTATTCCTTCTATCGTTCCAGAGGTTTCTATCTCTTCAATTTCCTTAACTAAATTTGCTGTCAACTCTGCCGTTAGTACGTCAATCATTTGCATGTTCATAGGGACAACTACTCCCACTTTATCCATTGCTTCCATTAACATATTTTGTTCTGATTCTTCTAGAAAACCATCAGCGTTAATTAAATTCATTAATAAATCATTTTCCTCTAGCAAGGAGCGCAAATCTTTGTCTTGCTGCATAGGCAATAACAATTTTTCATACTTTTCTTCAGGAACGGAAACGGCTAAAGCCAATTGCAACATCAAGCGGAGATTGCTATTCGGAGGAATAGAACATAAAAACGCCATGATTTTGCCGATTTGTTTGGGATCCATTGGCACCCTTAATATTTTGTAATTAAATATACAGTGTAAAAATAAAATGTAGCTAATTATGCCAAAGCCAAATGTATCTTAAGATACATTTTATTTAGTGATGTCCGAAGACCCGTTAAACTCTTCAGAAACATTACCCTGACGCTTTAGCGCCAGCAATGTCAGAATATCAAACTTACTCATCTACATACAGAACGCGATCGCTCATTTTTGCACCCCTTCGTATAGCATTCGTGCAAACAGCCTTGCTCCATTATCGGTCTTCAACCGTGCATGAGCGAGCATTTAGCACCGTCAAAGAAGCATCCCGTACTGACGGCCTTCAACCACACTTGCCACAAAGCTGGCTTTACGCCAAATCTGCACCTATTTGCCGATAGTCATGCTTCAATGATTGCTCTTGTTGCAGCAGGGCAAGGGGTAGCAGTCATGCCCAGGGAAGCAAAAGCACTGCCTCATCCCAAAGTTGTGTTTATGCCGCTTCACCATCCAATATATTACGCCCGATCAACGGCAGTGTGGAGGAAAGAAACACCATACAAATCTTTAGATAAATTTCTCGAAATTTTATTTTAGTCTAATAGTAAACTATAAAAACAACAAATAATCCTAAAATTAGGACTTATACAGCGACAATATACACAATTAATGGTGCCGTACTCTCGTAAGATAGCACCCTACAAACTGATTTTGAACGACTGCACCTAGTGATGTGCAAGCGGAGAGAGTCAGTAAGCTGACATCCAAAGAAACGACTAACTCAAATGCTGTCGAAATAAATGGAATTCGCTTTGAACTTTTGATTCCAAAACGAGTCTGGACAATTCCAGCTAAAAACTCCCAAGTTGAAAACCCGGTCGAAATTGGTATTCGCATTATTAATAAAACTCAAGCACCTGTTCGCTTTACTCGGATCGATCCCTTATCGGTTATTACACTACAGATAGCAAGAACGGGAACTGATGGCTCATTATTAAACCTCACAATAGTTGCGAGAGAGCTACTATTTAATCGCTCTCGAGAGGAGCGACAATCTAATTATAATTGTCAATTAGTTTTACCTGGAGAAAGCTTGACTTTTTTTCCAGAAGCCAAGCTGTTCTGGGAGGATGAGCAGCTGACGCTAGGTGAACCCGATCAAGGGGGTAGTCGATGGTACATTAGATTGCCAGAAGTTGGTACTTATAAAGTGGGCTTCAGGTATAACAATCCCTCTCCGGGAGTAGGGGTAGTAGGGTGTTTTGACCCAAACGCCGTTAGCCCAACATACCTAGAAACAGGACTCTGGACAGGTAAGGTTCTCACTCCCTTTGTTGAGGTTCAAATAGTTGAGTAAGGGTAGGGTGTGTTAGACGAGAGTACGGCACCGAGGCGAGACTCTAAAAACAACAAATAATCTTAATACACAACTAATGGTGCGTTACACTTCGTTAACGCACCCTACTTATTTTATTCGCAGATAGTCGAGATTCCCTGCTGAAAAACCTTCACCGCTTCAGCTAAATTAGTCTCAACGCTCAAAATGCAGCGTTTGAGAAGCTCAATATCCAGCGTTGGCAACCCTGTTTTCGTAGAAACCCGAAATATGAGTTTCTCTGCTATCTTAGTTTGTTTGAGAAGCAATGAATTCTTCAATATTGTTCTGAATTGTTTGACAAATTTTATCTAGTGGTAAGTCATTATGATCGTAACCGAAGGGATTTTCGATTTCCACTCCAATTTCCTCAATCCCAAACAAAGCAAAACTGACAAGTGCTACAAATATACCTGTCCACCAACCTAGCTCTTTGACAAACTGAAAAGGCAGAATTAAACAGTAGATGAGTACCAGTTGATTTAGATGAATGACGTAAGCTGCGGGGATTGGTGTTTTCAAAATGCGTTCGCACCCGCCTACATTATCCATCAATTTATTCATCAGAGTGTGGATGGTAGCCAATTGGTGATTAGTTAAAAGACCTCGCTTGTATTCCTGCTGCAAGTAATCTCCTAACCAACAAGTAATTTCTAAGGGCATATTTTGAATATTTTGCAAAACGCTGTATTGAGACGGCGAAACCCAAGGTTTTAACTCCTCACTAGCTGGTTCATAACGCAGAAGTAGCTTTTCCGAGATCGCAAACGCTGGCAATAAACGTAATGCAGTAATTTTTCGTTCTCGATCTCCCGGTTCAACTTCGTCAACTGCAACCCAAATTTGCCAAGCTAGATTGCGGATAGTGTTAACTGTACTACCCCAAAGTTTCCTTCCTTCCCAAAATCGCTCATAAGCTGTATTAGTACGAAAAACTAGCAATAAACCTAAAACAATGCTGGGAATTACACTACCTAAAATCGGTTGAGAAACTGGAAATTTATTGGCGTAAAGCCACGAAATCAGAAGGCCAAATCCACCACATAATAGAGAAGGTGACAAAACTCCTGGAATAACAGAACCTTTTAATCTAAAGGTTTCTTTAAGCCATATTTTTTTGGGAGTATCTTTTGACATTGTTACCATAAAATTGCACGAATGTACCTGCCGAGATAACGAGCCATAGGATTCCTATGCTGCTAGATATCTGGAGCGGCATATGAGGAATTAATTTGTATTTCTCTGATGTATAATTTTGTTGAAAAAGCAATTAATTCGGCAATATAATTATGCAATTTATGACAAAGTTTGTCAAGGGTAATGTCGTTGGTAATAGGTAATAGGTAATAGGTAATTGTATTCATGGCTCAGTCTACTCTTGACAATTACCCATTACCCATTACCTATTACGAGTGTCACTCGTCAGACAAGTTGCTCGAATAGCTGCATAAACCGTTGAGTATCTACATCTAAACAAGCGTCTACGTTAGGCGGATTCGTTTTCTCATCTCGGCGATCGCGCCGATCTGCTAGTGACATACCTGTCGTAAATCTTCCTTGAGTTTCAACCATCATATAGAGGGACTCTGTTTTGACCAAACTCGGATCGATCGCCACCCCCATCGCCAAGGGATCGTGTAAATAACAGCCGTAAAAGCCTTCGTTGTCACGGTAGAAAGCCATATAAATTTCGGTGCAGTCGGCAATAAACTGGGTAACTTTTGAAGGACGACGCTGTAAGTTATCTTCAACAATTTGACGGGGTAAGGGAGCTTTCATCGCCACATCTAAACCTACTAAGGTGAGAGGAATTTCCGACTCCATTACGATTTGAGCGGCATCAGGATCGACAAAAAAAGTTAAATTCAGCGGCGGCTGAAATATTTCCGGGTACGGTAACAGCGCCACCCATGATGACAATTCGCCCTACTTTTTTCATAATCGCCCTACCTTTCTGAATCGCTGTGGCTAGATTCGTCAGCGGTCCTAATGCAATAATGGTCAGACTATCGCCGTACTCTTGAGCTGCCTGAAGCAGTACATCGATGGCATTCTCTTGGGATGGATCAATAGTCAGTTGGGGATAGCGAGGTGTACCATCAACTTCCTTAAAGCGATGGAGTTCTCCCAAACCATCTGCCCCATGAATTCCTGCGGCATTAAATGGCGGTTTTTTCAGAGGTTTTTCACAACCTTTGGCAACAATAGGTAACTTATCTGGTTCTACAATACTCACTACGCGCAACACATTATTCGCTGCCTGATCGACGTTAATATTGCCAGCGACAACTGTGACGGCTTTCAGGTCTAATTGAGGTGAATTTAATGCCATAATCAGAGCCAAGGCATCATCAACACCAGCGTCTGTATCTACTATTACTGGTATGGGCTGATTTTGTACTTCTATCATGCTAGTTAACGCAAGTTGCTAGTTATCTTTTTAGGGCTGCTAATCGCTAATGGCTAATAGCTAATGGCTAATGGTAGAACCGAAAAATATTCCCATCAGCAATTAGCAATTAGCAATTAGCAATGAGAGCAATCCACGATAATTATAACTAGCAACTTGGGTTAGTTACTGAGGGATTTAACTGAGATATTGCACCTATTCCTGGCGATGAGAAATCGCGGCTATATAAACCAAAAGCGATTGGCAAACGGCAGATGCGGTGCGTCCCTTGCGCGTGCGGTCGGCATATCGCGCCTGGACTGGTTGTCCTAGTCGTTCCGATTGTATTCGCTCACCCTTGAGGGCATCGGTGTCAACTTATATTATGTCCGGTCGATTACCCTGAATTAGGAGTAGGCAACAGGCAACACCTGGGTGAAAAAATAAATAACCAATTGATGCCTTGCCCCTACAAGACAATGCAACCGCATCCAACAGCTGGGTGAAAAAATAAATAACCAATTGATGCCTTGCCCCTACAAGACAATGCAACCGCATCCAACAGCTGGGTGAAAAAATAAATAACCAATTGATGCCTTGCCCCTACAAGACAACGCACAAGAGAAGGTTTTGATTACGGGTGATTCAACGCACATTATATTAAGCCCAAAGGCTCTTGACCGTAGGGGTTGCCGCACAAAGTCTACTTCCCGCTTCTGCCTTTGGAGGTCCGCCTCTTCTTGTCCACGGGCGTCATTTCCGCTCAAGCCTAGCTTACTCGGAACATCAAGAAAAAAAATTGAGGTTTTGCGACAAATGTTTCGCGGTTTTTCTGCCTTGATTTTCGGCAATCTTGTCTAACTTACCACAAAAATACCTCCTCGTTGCCAGTCGGTATCGTTAAGTTTAGTTAAATTCTTTTTGGCTATTTAGTCATGCTCCCATGTCCACTCCACGACTTGGAAATCCCTGAGGACTTGGCAAAAAACTAAAGTGATAGGAAAAATCGTGGGTGATTAGTCGCGAGATTGACCCATCACCTTTGTTTTTGGTTTTTGGAGTTTCTAGGAAAAATCGTGGGTGATTAGTCGCGAGATTGACCCAGCAACCGGGTTTCTGGTTTTTGGCCCCGCGTGGGTAAGCCCTGTCCTGAAAAAAAAATCTGAGTTAGGTATTGCCTATTTTCTGCAAATCGAATAAGCTAACTAACGTTTGAACAAAGACTGAAAAATCTACTATTCCATTTGTCTAAGAAGACAAGAGGCAGAATTTTTTGCCTTAACCTCTTCTTAGCAAATATTTTTGCTTTACATAAAGCACAGCTTAAACACATGGAAAATGGGTTTAACCTGTGCTAGGTATACCCTGTTTTTTAATGAATACAACGCCCCGGTTGTCATGAAAAGAAAACCGCTCAAAACCTTGATAGCCCTCGCCCTGGGATTGTTTTTATGGGTAAACATCTCTTTGGTGAAAACGGCGGCAAGCGCCCTCGCCCTCACCTCATTCCAATCCCCAGAAACGGTCGTTTTTATAGACCCTGCTGTCAAGGAATACGAGAAATTAGCTAAATCTGTAGCGCCCAATACGCGGGCTTTTATACTTGATCGCCATCTTGATGGGGTGGGACAGATTTCGACGGTACTGGGAGAATACAAGGATTTAAAGAGCATTCAAATAGTCTCCCACGGGACAGCAGGTGTTCTGAAATTAGGGGAGGTCGAGTTAACGGCGGAAAATGTCGGTAACTATAGCCAGAATTTAGGTCAGTGGGGGAAAGCACTGGCTAAAGGAGGAGATATTCTCCTTTATGGGTGTGATGTAGCAGCGACTGAAGTGGGCGAGCAGTTCGTGCAACAGGTGAGCGAGTTAACAGGGGCGGATGTAGCAGCTTCTAAGGATAAAACAGGCAATAGTAACCTGGGTGGAGACTGGTCTTTAGAGTATCAGAGTGGGTTGGTATCTTCGTCTCTGGCGTTTCAGGAAGAGGCGATGAAAGACTATAAGGGAGTACTCGAAATTATTAAGGTAACTACTAATAGTGATAGTGGAACGGGTTCGTTAAGAGCTGCGATTGAAAAAGCTTTAAGTAGTTCAGAAGATACAATTATTGACTTAAGAGGGATTAGCGGAACTATTAATCTATCTAGTTCTTTGCCGACTATTACCGGAGGTGGCAAACTCTTCATCGTTGGGGATGGCGATGAAACTATCAGTGGTCAAAACTCGGATCAAATCCTTAGTGTTGACACTACGGATTTGCTCACTTTTGATACCCTAAAACTCTCGAACGGATTAGCCAAAGGTGGCGATGGTCAAAAGGGTGGCGGCGGCGGTTTAGGCGCTGGCGGTGCTTTGTTTATCGATCAGGGAAAAGTCGCCGTTCAAGATGTTACTTTTTCAGGAAATAAAGCCCAGGGTGGAAACTCGCCAGAAAACGCTGGAAAGGGGGGTGATGACGAAAAGAAAGGGGATAACGGTGGCAATGGAGGAAAATTCAATGAAAATGCTGCTTGGAGTCCCTTTACTCCAGGGAAAGGCGGATCTGGTAGCGAGACCTCAGATGAACCAGACAAGAGAAATGGCAAACCTGGGTCAGGGGGAGAATTTGGAACAGGAGGTGGAGGTGGAGGTGGAGGTGGAGGTTCGGAAATCTGTGCCAACACAACTCGTCCACCAATCACTGCTATTGCTAATACAATGAAAAGTTTCCACGGACCTGTGCCAGATTGACCTTTTCCATTGACAACCAAACATCTAGCAATAATGTCATGAAGAGCTTGCTTTTCTGGTGTGAACGCCGCCATCACGTAGCCGATGACTGATAATAACCCTCCAATAATTAGTACCAATCCAGCTACCCCCCAGTAAGGAGAGTTGTCTTTTCCTGTACTTTCCGTCATCAGTGCGATCAACAAAACTATTATCAAACTGAAAAACAAACAAATTGACTTAGCGAAATACCTGCCTGTGGCTCTGCCAAAAGATATTTTATTACCATTAGTATCAGTAACAATAATCCCCAGGACTCTTTTTCCATACGTTCCCTGTAGGGAAGAACTCTCCATTCCTGCAAAGTAAATCCAGCCTATGATAATTGTCAAAAGATTGTACATAATTGCTTTGGGATTATCCAGCGTGGTAAGCACTTTACCAAAAGCAATAAAATATACAAAATACAAAAAAATTGCATCTATCAAAATAGCAACAAATCTTTTTTCAATACCTGCGTAGTAACTTGTATTAGACATAAAATTATTTCCTTAATACTAAAGTTTGGGATATTTGGTCATGAAGAGCCTGTTTTTGATTTGTCCAGCCAGCCATAAAAAAACCTATAAAAATAGTTAAGTAAGACAGCAATTTCATACTATGTCTTTTAGTAGCTTGCTCAAAAGATAGTTTGTTGCCGTTGATATCGGTTACAAAAATACCTAGTAGCTTTTTGCCTAGTGTTCCTTGGAAGTTAGAACTCTCCATGACTGGACAATAGAGAAATCCAACAATTATATAGGTAACTATAAATCTGACCCAAAATTCGTCAGCATTATTTCCACTTGGTAGTGTAATAAAGTCCAAAATTAAACTACCAACCATTAAGATAGTTTTATCAATAATGTCTGCGACCATTCTTGTGGAAAAACCTGCGTATTTTATCAAAGGTTGTGGCGGTGGTGTGGGTGCTGGTATTGGTGTGGGTGTTGGTATTGGTGTTGACTGTCGTGGTGGTGTATAGACTTTAGTTTTTGTCAATTCACGGATAGCTTGCAGTGCTTCTGATGCTGATTGATAGCGCTTACTCGGATTGTAATGCACCATTTTGTCTAAAAAATTAGCCACTTCATTTGTCACCTGCGCTTGGTTTCGCCAAACAACTTGTTGAGTGTTAGGATCGAGCGGAATATGCATTGGAAGTATGCCAGTGAGAGCTTCGATGCCAATCATTCCTACAGCGTAGATATCACTGCTCAACTTGGGCTGTCTGTTTGCTTGCTCGGCAGGCATATAGCCTGGTGTACCAATAGCAACTGTTGTTAATGTTAACTGTCCTTGTGTGTTAAATACTTGAGTAGTTATTTGCTTGATAGCACCAAAATCAATTAGCACTATCTTGTTGTCTGACTTTCTGATAATTAAATTTTCCGGTTTAATATCGCGGTGAATTACTCCACGCTGATGCACAAATTCCAATACTTCTAAAATATATTGCAATAAAAAAGTTACTTGATTTTCACTCCACCGCCTACCGGGATAGATTTCTGTGCGGAGATTATTGCCTTCAATAACTTCTTGAACAAGGAAAAATTATTGTTGTTCTTGGAAGTAAGCTAACAAGTCTGGAATCAGTGGGTGTTTTCCTAAACTTTTCAGCGTTTTTGCTTCCTGCTCAAATGCCTCTTCCACCCACTTCATATGAGACTGATTTTGGGGTTTAAGTCTTTTAACAACACAACGCTCGTTGAATTTGGAAGTATCTACCGCTAGATAGGTTTCCCCAAAACTGCCCTCTCCCAGTTGTTCTGTGATGTAGTAATGTCCTTGAAGCGTTTCCCCAACCAGATTTTTCCCAAACATATAAAGGTTTACCGTATTTGAGTCAGCGATCGCACAACAATCAGACCCCAAGTTCTATACCCGCTCATTTCTTTGCTGAGTAACGTCTCGCGAATCTCTACCTGTCTATCTGGCTTAAGCCCTAACTTTTATGCAAAAAATCTGAGATTGTTACAAACCTTTACATTCATTTTCTGACCTTGACTCTGTTTACACCCCGATCGGTGTCGATTAATATCGACCCTCAGCCAACTCAACCATGTCGGTTTTTACCATGTTAAACTAGCTATACTTAGCAAGCTACTAACCAAGACTATTAGTCTTAGTTAGGCAAGGTTATAAATTTAACCAAACATCCTGCAATGGCTAACGACGAGATGTTTGCAGAGGCTGCAAATCACTGGGACTTGGAAAGGCTGTACGCAGATCTGGCAGAAGCTAAGCGGCAAGTGTCTCCTCGCGCTAGAAAGGGACTGACGGAGCGGGAAAAGCTGTATCTACGCGGGTTGCTGTGCGGTTACAGTCCTGCTGAAATGGCTCGCAAGCTGATTCAGAGTCCCAAGGGGGTTGAGGTTTATGTGTGTAAAACTTTATATCAGTACTTTAAAAACATGGCGGATGTACCTAATGAAAAAGTAGGCAACTGGAGAAATATCAATAACTGGCTAGATGAAGCAGGATATAAAACTAAGAATAAGCCGTCTGTTGAATCTAAATTAGCTAATTCTTTACCGATAGATGCATTAGTAAAGATAGTTGATATGGGGTTTGACAATCAAAATACACTCACAATTGATATTAAGATACGAGTATCGCTACCCTCAGCTTCAGAAGCCCAAGGAACAGAGGACTTGGATTCAGGCGATTCCTAATGCAGCGCGATATGCCGACCGCACGCTGCGCGAACGCACGCACCCGAAACGCGATCGCACACCACAAACAAACAAGCGATCGCATTTTGGCTCAGGAGAGAACTTAGCAATTACGAGCATCCCCCCCACGACAAGCTATCCTAAGTCTGAGCAACATCCGATCAAACCCAAATGAGGAGCATAGCATGGCCCAGTTGCCAGATGAAACGATCGCAATTATTCTCGAATTACAACGCCGACTTGTGAAGCTAATCGATCAAGCAGGCGCAACCGAACTATCTGTTTTTGATAGATTTGGAGAAACAGAAACAACAGCTTCTGTCTTAGAGCAACTGACAAACATCCGAGAACGAGCTACATCTTCCTATTCTCGCCTTTCTAACCTGCTCCTGCGAATTTCTGAATTTCAGCCGATTGCTCCTGCTGCTACCATAGAACTACTGACTCAAACGATTGAACAAGCTGAAGCCACCGCTTCGGCTGGCGAAGCTACCGTCCGAGAAGCTAAGAGTGATTGGAACCTATTATGACTACTCAACCACAACTTCCCGATCCAGAGAAAGTCAAACAGACTGTTACTAAAATGCGCGAAGTTTGTCGCCAGTTTGACAATCTTAATTTAGCTCTTGATGAACTAATTGCCCAGGTAGAAGCCGATATTCGCAAGAGTCCTTTAACAGCTTATCGTTTGGGGAAAATCAAGTCTGTACCTCAAAGTGTAGAGTCAGAAAAATAGTTATCTCATTGCCAAACGCGATATGCCGACCGCACGCTGCGCGAACGCACGCATCCGAAACGCGATCGCATACCATCGAGACAAGAGAAGCGATCGCAAGTCTATCTAGATTTCTAGGGCTAAGCTATCCTCAAAGTAAGAGATACAAAAGACAAGCGAATAGGAGGAAAGCGATCGCCATGCCAGCGACTGAAATTGATATCAGTACATTGATTACTCGTACACCTGGCTTGCACGGAGGTTGTCCTCATATTACAGGCAAAGGCGTTACCGTTCGACGCATCGTATTGTGGTATAAACGAGGACTCAATGCAGAGGAAATCTCTGACCGCATTGGACATTTAAACCTTGCCGAGGTTTATGCTGCACTGGCATATTACCATGCTAACAAAGAAGAGATTGAAGCTGACTTAGCTGCCCAAGCTGCTGAAGCGAAACGCCTGGAACTGTTCTACGAACAAAACGCTAACAACCAAACATGAGTGCCATTCGTCTATACATCGATGAAGATTCAATGGATAGAGATTTAATCCGCGCATTGCGCGCCAGGAATGTTGATGTCATTACCGTTCTAGAAACTGAAACCGAAGGGCAACTTGATGAAGAACAACTGAATTTAGCAACATCCCAAAACCGAGTGCTATACAGTCACAACATTGCTGACTTCTGTCAGCTACATACAGAATTTATCGCTGAAGGTAAAACCCATGCAGGAATAGCCTTGTTGTCGCAAGATTATTCAATCGGCGAACAATTACGCGCCATTTTAGGATTGGTCGCCACTAAAACCGCCCAAGAAATGCAAAATAAATTGGAATTTCTGAGCAAGTATTTGAGAAACGGTTAGTTAAATCCCACAATAAAATTAGCCGCTTCGCGCTATCCCATCCCACAGATCGCTCCTGTTATACTTGTCCTTAAATTCAGCAATTGTTAATTTCATTTGTTTTGTTGCTGGTGGAGGATTATCCCATAAATTATCTGATCTTGGGCTTTCTTTTTCCACTGTTTCTTTTGAAAGTTGGGATTTGCGCCGAACAACTAAACCCTCTGGTACGAGTTGAGGTTGGCGCTGTAGAACTAGGAATATCAGGAGAATTTGTAAAATAATTACTAAAACTAACAGTAAAGTTTCTATCTTTGATCCAAGTAATTCTATCAGTTGCATTCGTCTGCCTCCCTCCAGTGGTTTAATACTATCTTATGTCACCTTGGCAAACGATGCTTCTGCTAAGCGGGCGACGGCGTTGAAGCGCCTACTACGAACGGGGTGATCGCATCCCTTCTACCCAATCCCTTAAAGCGGAATCCAATCCAATTTATCGATCCATTCTTCAGCTTCACTCGTTTCCCAAATCACAAAAAGTTCTTCTGCCCAAATTCGTATTGTCCCACTTGGACGCAACCAAAACACTCCCCAACTATGTCCACCTGTTGCCCAATAATCTTCCAAATGCCCAGGAATACTTCTGCGGTTATCTGTTACCAACAACCTTTGCGATAGTTCTAGATACTGCAACAGTTCCTGATCGAGTGTTCCTAGCGGTGGTGTATTTGGATCGCCCACACGCAGAATATCTATCGCCCCGTTGAAGCGCAAAATTGCTGTTTTGAGTTTTGGCGGCAAATTTTCATCTAATAGGTAGCGTATTTTCACAACCGATTTAGCAACTCCTGTTCTCGTTGGGCTTTTATTGCTCTTATACGTTTTACCACTGGCGATGGTTCAGCAGCTAACCATTCTTGATAACGCTCCTCCCGCCACCTCGCCAACCGCAGCATATAAGCATCCATTTCGGCGCGATTGTGCAAATAATAGGTAATCGTTGCGTGAACTTTCTCCAAATTCAGAGTCGGTAACTCTTCCAGAATCTGTTCTGGCGAATATCCTTGCAGGTAATAATCAATCACATCGTCAATGCCGATGCGATGTCCTTTGATCCGGATGTCATCTGGATGTAAAAATTCAAAATAATCTTCTAGTTGCATCTCTCTACCTCTGCTAAATGTTTAATACTATCTTACCTCAAAGAATTGGTAGCTAGTGGCGGATTTTGAGGCGAGCGCATAACGCTCCCACTCAAACTATCCTTGTGCGATCGCTCTCAATTAATCAAAAAAACCAGTGCTAAAATAATTGAAAAATCAATCCATCTGGAGACTGCCCTATGCCCTCACCCTTTCCCGGAATGGACCCCTACTTAGAACACCCCGATTTCTGGCAGGAAACTCACAATCGATTGATTGTCGCAATTGCCGAATCCGTCATGCCTCAAATTCGCCCCAAATATGAAATCGCCATTGAAAAACGCATCTATGAAATAAACGATACCAACGACAATAACGGCGACTCACTTTTAGTTGGCATCCCCGATGTCGCGATTAAACGCCAACCTAATAGCCCCGATCTTCCTACCAGTTCGGTTGCAACTGTGGCTACAACAGTGCCTACTACCGTCAAAGTCCCAATTCCTGAAAAAATTAAACAAGCTTACCTGGAAGTGCGAGAAATGGCAACTAGGCAAGTTGTGACGGCAATTGAAATTATTTCTCCAGTCAACAAACGCAGTGGAGAAGGAAGAACCACTTACCTTAAAAAACGCCAAAGTATTTTAGGCAGCTTAACCCATTTGATTGAAATCGATCTGCTGCGAGGCTGGCAACCTATGCCAATTATTGACAATTCTATTCAAAGCGATTATCGCGTTTTAGTCAGTCGCAGCGATCGCCGTCCTTTTGCGGAACTTTATGCTTGCAATCTGCGCGACTCTTTACCCGTATTTCCACTTCCTTTGCGCGAGGAAGATGTAGAACCCATTGTTAATTTACCAGAGTTGCTCACAGGTGTTTACGATCGCGCAGGCTACGATTATCGCATCGATTATCATCAAGAACCAATCCCGCCCCTATCGGAACAAGATATGGTTTGGGCAACCGAACTGTTACGAGAAAAAGGACTGCGGGATAATTGATCGCGCAAGTTGCTAATTGCTAATTGCTAATTGCTAATTGCTAATTGCTAATTGCTAATAGGTAATACTAATTTCCTTTTAACATGCTACGGAGCAACATATACCGATTGTAGGGGCGGGTTTTACAAATAACCTTTGTGAAAAACAAACAATTGAAATAAACCCGCCCCGCCCCAAGCTTTTCGGATTCATGGGAAAACGGTATCATATGATGTCCGCTGAATTGCCCGTAATAAAAAAACTTCACAGAGTCGTTGCGTAGGGACTAAGGCTAAAGAGATATCTCGGATAAACAGATAACTTTGATCGTGCCGTGTCCCGGTTCACGATCGTAGGTAATCGACCGGACATGATATTATTGGCAGTTTATTAATACTTGACTAGGGATATGGCTGATAGCGGTGCGTTACACTGCGTTAACGCACCCTACATTTAGAACCTTTTATGCGATCGCTCTCCATTAATGCAAAATTATAGCCAGAAATCCGGTTTCTAAACAGAAACCGGGTTTCTTTAGGCTTCGCGCCGTTGTTAGCTCAAAATCCCTTCTTTTTGCGCCATGTACAGCATTAAATCAATCACGCGGCAAGAGTAGCCCCACTCGTTGTCATACCAGGAGACAACTTTAAAGAAGTTGGCATTTAATTCAATTCCCGCACCGGCATCGAAGATGCTGGAATGGGCATCGCCGCGAAAATCCATCGAAACTACTTCTTCTTCGGTGTAACCTAAAATGCCTTTCAGTTCGCCTTCGCTAGCGGCTTTCATCGCCGCGCAGATATCTTTGTAACTGGTTGCTTTTTCGGTTTTAAAGGTCAAATCTACCACCGAAACATCGGGGGTAGGAACTCGGAAAGCCATCCCTGTAAGTTTACCTTTCAATTGTGGCAGAACCAGCGCCACGGCTTTCGCCGCCCCTGTAGAGGAGGGAATGATATTTTGCGATGCACCTCGTCCGCCGCGCCAGTCTTTCTTGCTGGGACCATCTACCGTTGGTTGGGTGGCGGTCATGGCGTGAACTGTGGTCATTAAACCTTCCGTTAGGCCAAAGTTATCATCGATCACTTTGGCGACGGGTGCTAGACAGTTGGTTGTGCAGCTGGCGTTGGAGACGATTGTATCCTTGGCTGGGTCAAATGTTTGATGGTTGACACCTACCAGTAGGGTCGGAACTTTATCCGGATCTTTTGTTGGGGCGGAAATTACCACCCGTTTCGCGCCTGCCTTTAAGTGATTGGCAGCGCCCTCCTGGTTGGTAAATAACCCTGTAGATTCCACAACGTAATCGGTTCCCAGATTCCCCCAGGGCAATTCTGCCGGATTTCTCATGGAAAAACAGGGAATAAAGCGTCCGTCAATTACAATACCGTCGTCTTTGGCTTCTACTGTGCCGTCGTAAGTGCCGTGGGTTGAGTCGTATTTGAACAAATACGCGAGGTTATCCGGCGGAACTAGGTCGTTTATGCCGACAAACTCGATTTGCGGATTTTTAATGGCGCTTCGCATCACCAAGCGTCCGATGCGACCAAATCCATTGATACCAATTTTTAATGGGGACACAATTAAACCCTCCTTTTCAAATCCGATCGCCTCGACAGAGCATTTGGGATGGGGGATTGGATAAACTGTTCTTCTTTACCCCAGTCCCCATTCCCAGAGCCGATCTTCAAACTGCTCTTTCTCAGTTCTCTTGCACTTAGCATATTAAGGCTCTCACCAGCGGGCTTTAGACCGGACGCAAGCACGCTGTATGAATGTACGAGGGCATTCCAAACCCCTGGGCAAAACAGGAGAGTTTAAGAAAGGTTTTAGAAGTTTACCAAAGCGTCCTCGTGGTTTTGAGTTACCTTAAACTTAATAGAGTAGCCTTTGATACATTTCTTTACGTTATAACTGAGCCATGCTACCTTAATGAACTTTTGTGAAAAAATGCAATGTTTTAATTGCAAATCTTAAAAATCCCAGACAGTTGTAAAAAAATTCATGCATACTTTGACAAGATACCCATCTGGCCTGGAAAAGAGCAAATCAAAGGAAACTTGATTATGACAGCTTTCAATCCCCCTGTTTCAGTCTGTCGGTACTGTCAGCATTACAAACCGATGGGACGGCGCGGAGGTGCTTGCGAAATGCTTAACGTATCGGTGCAAGCAGTATGGAAGGGTTGCCAGCTAGGCGTTCCCACTTTTACAACAGCCTACGAAAGTTATGCCAAATGCGATCTAGTCCGGCAAAACTGAGGGCAGAAACCACAATAATTATCATAATTGTCAAAAAACTTGATTAATTTTGCATTAAAGTAGGGGCGAGTTTAACTAAGGATTCTACGCCAACCACGAGAAATCTGGTAAAACCGGCCTCTACTTTTTTGAGCGCGACTGGGCGAAGACAGCGCCACTACGAATCAGGCGATCGCATCCCACTGGTGTTGGTGATGCGATCGCTTTCTGATTTAAAAGTGATCTAGCTAACTGACAGTCACGCGCCAGTTCCGCTAAGGTGTAATTAAGTAGAGAAGCGCGAAACTTAGGCAAAGCAAGTTGTTAAGAAGTTATTAAAGTTCAGACCGCTCAAAACTGATAGGATATATCGGCTTTTAAGCCATTTCCTCAAAACAGAGAGTCCTAGCATCGATTGGAGAAATCGTCAAAATGGTAACCGTAAAATCGATCAAACCCACCACCGATCCGGCTTATGACATTCTGCGTGCCGAAAGCCAACCCCTCAGTTCAATTTTCACGCCAGAAACTGTCGCCGTGATCGGTGCAACGGACAAACCCGGTAGCGTGGGGCGGACTATCCTGTGGAACTTGATTAGCAATCCTTTCGGGGGAACCGTTTATCCCGTCAATCCCAAGCGACACAGTGTTTTGGGCATTCAAGCATACCCCAACATCAAAGCAATCCCAGAACGAGTTGATTTGGCTGTAATTGTCACCCCAGCAGCAACAGTACCAGAGATCGTCAGCGACTGCGTAGCCGCAGGAGTCAAAGGCGCGATCGTGATTTCTGCCGGATTTAAGGAAATCGGTACCGCCGGGGTAGAATTAGAGCGGCAAATCCTGGAAAAAGCGCGGGGAAAAATGCGAATTATCGGTCCCAATTGCTTGGGGGTGATGAATCCGCGCACGGGATTAAATGCTACCTTTGCCAGCACGATCGCGCGACCCGGTAATGTAGGTTTCATCAGCCAAAGCGGCGCGCTTTGCACCGCCGTCCTCGACTGGAGTTTGGCTGAAAACGTTGGTTTTAGCGCCTTCATTTCGATTGGTTCGATGCTTGATGTGGATTGGGGCGATTTAATTTATTATCTCGGCGACGACCCCAACACCCAAAGCATAGTTATATATATGGAATCGGTGGGAAATGCCCAGTCATTTCTCTCCGCCGCCAGAGAAGTAGCGCTGACGAAACCGATTATTGTAATTAAAGCCGGACAAACTGAAGCCGCCGCTAAAGCATCCGCCTCCCATACCGGCAGTTTGGCAGGTAAAGACGAAGTACTAGATGCGGCATTTCGTCGCTGCGGGGTATTGCGGGTGAACCGCATCTCCGAACTGTTTAATATGGCAGAAGTTCTCTCCAAACAACCCCGACTGCCAAAAGGCCCGCGATTGAGTATTATCACCAATGCTGGGGGGCCGGGAGTACTCGCGACGGATGCTTTAATTGCATCGGGTGGAGAACTGGCAGAATTATCGCCGGAAACAATCGCCGCCCTCAACCAATTCTTACCTACCCACTGGAGTCACGGTAACCCGATCGATATTCTCGGCGATGCCGACCCGCAGCGCTACACTAAAGCTTTGGAAGTAGCGGTTAAAGATCCCAATAGCGATGGCTTGTTGGTGATTTTGACTCCCCAAGCAATGACCAATCCCACCGAAATCGCCGAACAATTAAAGCACCACGCCCAAGGTGCCGATAAACCAGTTTTGGCTAGCTGGATGGGAGGAGATGAAGTCACCACAGGGGAGACAATATTAAACCGCGCCAGCGTTTCCACCTATCGCTATCCAGATTCCGCCGCGCGCCTGTTTAACTTGATGTGGAAGTACAGCTACAACCTGCGCGGTATCTACGAAACGCCGATGATGCCTCCCAATGGAGAAAACGCACCAGATCGGGCAATGGTGGCGCAGATACTGGAAGGAGTACGCCAGTCCGGTCGCACCATTCTCACCGAAGTGGAATCGAAGGAAATTTTAGCAGCATATGGGATTCCGATTGCCAAAACGGCGGAAGCTGATACCGAAGAAGCAGCAGTTGCGATCGCCAATTCCATCGGATACCCAGTCGTCCTCAAACTCCTCTCCAAAACGATTACGCACAAAACCGACGTCGGCGGCGTACAGTTGAACCTCACCGACGCCGATGCCGTCCGTTGGGCTTATCAAAAGATTAAAACATCGGTGAGCCAGAAAGCAGGGTTAGAGCATTTCTTGGGCGTCAGCGTGCAACCGATGTACAATCCCGATGGCAGTTACGAATTAATTATCGGTAGCAGCATCGATCCCCAGTTTGGTCCCGTATTGCTGTTCGGTTCCGGGGGACAATTAGTAGAGGTGTATAAAGATAGCGCGATCGCTCTTCCACCCCTCAACACCACCCTGGCGCGGCGGATGATGGAAAATACCAAAATCTACAAAGCGCTGCAAGGAGTACGCGGACGCAAACCCGTCGATCTCGCCGCCCTAGAACAAATCCTGGTAAGATTTAGCCAATTAGTAGTTGAACAGCGCTGGATTAAAGAAATTGACATCAATCCCCTGCTGGCTTCATCGAATCGACTAATTGCCCTCGATGCGCGGATCGTCCTCCATCCACCGGATACCAAAGAAGACGAACTGCCCAAACCCGCGATTCGTCCCTATCCAACCCAATATGTTTCGCCGTGGACGATGACAGACGGGACTCCAGTGATTATCCGTCCCATCCGTCCCGAAGACGAACCGCTGATCGTTCAATTCCACAAAACCCTATCCGAACAAAGCGTTTATTTCCGCTTCTTCAACTTAATGAAGCTGAGTCGGCGCATCGCCCACGAAAGGTTAACCCGCATCTGCTTCATCGACTACGACCGGGAAATGGCACTCGTGGCAGAATATAAAAACCCCAAAACAGGCGATCGCGAGATTCTCGCAGCTGGACGTTTGAGCAAATTGCACGGCGTCAACGAAGCAGAATTCTCCCTGCTGGTCGCCGATCCATACCAGCGTCGCGGATTGGGTACGGAGTTGCTACGACAGCTATTGCAAGTCGGTCGCGATGAGAAACTCGCCAAAGTGCGGGGCGATATTCTAGCTGAAAATACAGCCATGCAGCGCGTTTGCGAAAAAGTTGGATTTAGACGCGATCGCACCACCAACGATTTAGTTAAAGTCGAGATCGATTTGTAGTTGGTAACGGGTAATAGGCAAAAAACCCGGTTTCTCCCAAAAATCGTGGGTTTAGAGTCGCGAGATTGACGCAGAAACCGGGTTTTTCACCCCGAGTTGCAGGTTGAATATCAGGACTTACGCAAAAAACCCGGTTTCTCCGCAAAATCGTGGGTTTAGAGTCGCGAGATTGACGCAGAAACCGGGTTTTTCACCCCGCGTTGGAGGTTAAATATGACAGACACTGGGAGGGTAACGCTGGATGAACTGAAGCAGAGATATCCGAAAAAGTTTGCTTCAGAAGAGAAAATATTTAGTCGGATTCATCGAGGCGATCGCATCTTTATCGGTACGGGATGCGGCGAACCTCAATATCTCGTTCGCGCTTTAATCGATTATGTCAAATCCCATCCCAAAGAGTTAGTCGATGCGGAAGTTTTGCACGTCTGGACTCTGGGCGTTGCGCCCTACGCCGATGAAAAATTTAAGCGCAATTTTCGCCATAACTCCTTCTTTGTTGGCAAGAATACCAGAAACGCAGTTAATCAAGGACTTGCCGATTATACGCCCATATTCTTATCAGCCCTTCCCAATTTATTCTATCGCGGTCTGGTGCCGATTGATGTAGCCTTGATCCAAACTTCGCCGCCAGACAATCGCGGTTATATGAGTTTGGGCGTTAGCGTGGATATTGTCAAAGCCGCTACAGAAAAAGCCGCGTTAGTCATCGCTCAAATTAATTCTTACATGCCACGGGTGCATGGAGATGGATTTATTCACATCGAGGACGTAGATTTTCTTATTCTCTACGATGAACCGCTTTTAGAATATGAATCAGAAGCAGATTCAGCAATAGCCGAAAAAATTGGCAAGTACGTCGCCCGTCTGATTCAAGATGGAGATACAATTCAGGTGGGATACGGCAGCATTCCCAATGCTATTTTAGCAAATCTTGCTCATAAAAAAAACCTGGGCGTCCACACCGAACTCTTATCAGATGGCATCGTAGACTTAATCAAAAAAGGTGCGATCAAAAACAAAAATAAAACCATCAACCGGGGAAAAACAATCGCTGCCTTCTGCATGGGAAAAAAGGAAACATACGAATACATCCACGATCACCCAACTGTAGAATTTAAAACCATCGACTACACAAACAATCCCCTGATTATCGCCCAACACGATAACATGGTAGCGATTAATAGTGCCTTAGAAATAGATTTAACCGGACAGGCGACAGCGGAATCTATCGGCAAGATATTTTATAGCGGCATTGGAGGACAAGCTGACTTTATGCGAGGGGCAGTTTTGTCCCGCAATGGCAAAACAATTTTAACCATTCAATCTACCGCCGAAAACGAAACAATTTCTAGAATCGTACCGTTTCTGAAATCAGGGGCAGGAATTACACTCAATCGCGGCGACATTCATTACGTCGTTACAGAATACGGCATCGCATATTTACACGGTAAAAACATCCGAGAACGGGCAATGGAATTAATCTCTATTGCCCATCCAAAATTCAGAAATTGGTTGATAGAACAAGCAAAAGCGCGGAATATAATTTATCAATACCAGGCATTTATCCCAGGAAAAGCCGGAGAATATCCAGAAGAATTAGAAACTTATAGAACCACAGAAACGGGATTAGAAATCTTCCTGCGACCTGTAAAAATCAGCGACGAAACGTTATTAAAAGAATTATTTTATGCTTTATCAGACGAGAGCATACATCGCCGCTTTATTTCCATGCGTCCCGATATGCCCCACAAAAGATTGCAGGAATTCGCCATAATTGACTTTACCAAAGAAATGGTAATTCTGGCAGTGCGATCGCCAGCACAAAAACAAGAAATAATCGGCATCGGACAATATGCCATAGACGAAGAAACCCACGCCGCAGAAGTCGCTTTTGTAGTCAGAGACGATTATCAAAATCAAGGCATCGGCACCGAACTACTTACTTACTTAACCTATCTAGCCAAAAAACAGGGACTTTTGGGCTTTACCGCCGAAGTCTTAGTAGAAAATAGACCCATGCTGCATCTATTTGAAAAAATGGGATTTGCCATTGAAAGACGAATGGCAGAAGAAGTATACGAACTGAAAATGGCATTTGGGAATGGGTAATTGGTAATCGGAGAAAAACTGGCCTGCCCAATAAGCAATTAGCAATGAGCGATCGCCGCAGCCAAGCCATTGTTTAATTATGTGTAGCAGTTGCATCCCTTGCGCGCCGCCCCCTTATGATATAGTCAAAGATTTATATCAGACGCAGATTGAGTCAGCAACACCAGAAGCAATCGGCTGCTGCTAGCGCGAGGAGGTGAAGTGCATCTCCAGCAAAACCCTTCCTTACTCCCTTCGCCCTTCGGCGAAAGAACCTCTTCTTTTCTCTTACCTCTGCGTTCTCTGCGCCTCTGCGGTTCAATAAAAAATTACTCTAACGTCAAGGGAGTAAATAACCGATGAAATTAAGGCGAAAAATGATTCCCATCCGCCGCCGAATTATAGTCTCACTTTCAAAAGGGTGTAAACAACTATGTCGCAAGCCACAATAGAATCCATCCTACAAGAAGAACGGCTATTCCAGCCCCCCGCTGAATTCTCCCAAACCGCTCATATCAAAAGCTTAGAACAATATCAACACCTCTACAATAAAGCAAAAACTGAGCCCGAAACATTTTGGGCAGAATTAGCAGAACAAGAACTACACTGGTTCCAAAAGTGGGATAAAGTACTCGATTGGCAACCCCCCTTTGCCAAGTGGTTTGTAGGAGGCAAGTTAAACATTTCCTACAACTGTTTAGATCGCCATTTAACTGACGATCGCCGCGACAAAATCGCCTTAATCTGGGAAGGAGAACCGGGTGATGGCTTAAAAATTACCTACGCCGAATTGCACCGCCTCGTTTGCAAAATGGCAAACACCCTCAAAACAATGGGCGTGCAAAAAGGCGATCGCATAGGCATCTACATGCCCATGATTCCAGAAGTAGCGATCGCTATGCTAGCCTGTACCAGAATAGGCGCCCCCCACACCGTGATATTTGGCGGATTTAGCGCCGAAGCATTAAAAGACCGACTCCTCGACGCAGAAGCCAAAGTTATTATTACCGCTGATGGCGGTTGGCGCAAAGATGCCGTTGTCCACATCAAAGACCAAGTAGATAAAGCACTTGCAGATGAAGGCGTCCCCAGCGTCGAAAAAGTCATCGTCGTGCGACGGACGGGACATCCTATTAATATGCAACCAGATCGGGACTACTGGTGGCACGAATTGCGGAAAGCAGCTGGCGATGACTGTCCAGCAGAACCGATGGACAGCGAAGACACCCTGTTTATCCTTTATACTTCCGGCACTACCGGAAAACCAAAAGGCGTCGTCCACACCACCGGCGGTTACAACCTCTACACCCACATCACCACCAAGTGGATTTTCGATCTCAAAGATACGGATATTTTGTGGTGTACCGCCGACGTAGGTTGGATTACAGGTCACAGTTACCTAGTTTACGGCCCCCTGTCCAACGGCGCTACCACCGTGATGTACGAAGGCGCGCCTCGCGATTCCAACCCCGGTTGCATGTGGGATGTCATCCAAAAATACGGCGTTACTATCTTTTATACCGCTCCCACTGCAATTCGCACCTTCATGAAAATGGGAGAAGCTTTGCCTTTGGCGCGGGATTTATCTTCCCTGCGATTATTGGGAAGCGTGGGGGAACCGATTAACCCAGCCGCTTGGATGTGGTATTACCGAGTCATAGGAGGAGAACGCTGTCCGATTGTAGATACTTGGTGGCAAACTGAAACCGGCGGCATCATGCTGACACCCCTACCGGGTGCGACGCCGATGAAACCTGGTGCAACAACTCTGCCCTTCCCCGGAATTGAGGCGGAGGTGGTAGATTTGGATGGCAATCCCGTGGGTGAAAATCAAGGCGGATATTTGGCGATCAAAAATCCTTGGCCCAGCATGATTCGCACAGTTTACCGCAACCCCGACCGCTACCGCACCACCTATTGGGAGCATATTCCGCCCAAAAACGGTCAATACCTCTACTTTACTGGGGATGGAGCTAGAAAAGATAAACAAGGATACTTCTGGGTTATGGGAAGAGTTGATGATGTGATAAACGTTGCCGGACACCGCTTAGGTACGATGGAAGTCGAATCGGCGTTAGTATCTCACCCGGCGGTAGCGGAAGCTGCTGTTGTGGGAAAACCTAGCGATATTAAAGGGGAAGAAATCGTTGGTTTCGTGACTTTAGAAGAAGGGTATTCCCCTAGCGACCAACTGGCGAAAGAACTCAAGCAACACGTTGCGAATGAAATTGGTGCTTTAGCGCGTCCCGCAACGATCCAATTTTGCGAAGCCTTACCCAAGACCCGATCTGGTAAAATCATGCGGCGACTGCTGCGAAATCTAGCATCGGGTCAAGAAGTCGCGGGGGATACCTCTACACTCGAAGATCGCAGCGTTTTGGAAAAACTGCGCGGCGGTGCTTGAATTTTAGAGGGTGGGGTGCGAACGCATTTTTCATCCCCTGTAGGTTGGGTTTCACTTTGTTCCACAGGACTTACGCAAACACCAAAGTTTCTCTGAAAAATCGTGAATTTGCTGTGGAGAGATCGACAAAGAAACCCGGTTTCTCGCCTCTTCGTGCGTAAGTCCTGGCAAAGAAACCCGATTTCTCATCAAAACACCTCCGTTGCGGGAAACTCTGCGTCTTTAGACCAGAGAGGAACGCACGGTAGCGAATTTATTCGCCTACAGTCTTCTCTAGCCATGATGCGGGTCGTTAATGTAACGCTGGATTGTATCAGCACTGACGTTGCCTGCTGTTGAAAAGAAGTAACTGTTAGTCCACAAAGAAGGGAGTTTCTTGAGTTCTGGGAACTCCTTCCTGAGATAATTCGCTGACCGTCCTTTGAATGCTTTTGCTACTTGAAAGATAGCATCGGTTGGATGAATCTCAACAAAAAGGTGAATATGGTCAGGTGCAACCAAAGGGCGCTCTGATATGCCAACCCTTTTCAGTGGAAGAGCTTCAGAGAAGATTTCGTAGATTCTATCTCGAATCTTTCCCACAAGCACTTTTTTACGTCGCTTTGGTATCCAGACCAAATGGACTACGCATAAACCAACAGCGTGATTGTAGTGTCTGTACTCCTATGAGTTTTTTCGCATTCTATTTACGGATTGACTGTTGTTATGATTGTAGAATAGAAGAGAGAGAACAACAAAGCCAGTGAGGTCGAATGGCTAAACTAAAGAAACAAATGGGTGTTCAGCAAATGTGCTTACACCCAGACAAAGAGACTAAAGCAATCCTTCAATACTTGTGTGAACAGTCTGGGAAACTGTACAACACTGGTGTCTATTTTGCGCGTCAGACTTTCTTTAAGACAGAAAGACTCCTGACAGGTAAATTTGACTTGGTTTACGAACCTTATGTTGGTAGAGGTATTATCGCTCAATCCTTGCCTTCGACTCGGCTCAACAAACATTGATGAGTGTGGCAGAGGCTTTTAAGTCGTACAAAGGATTGCGCGATTTATGGTTTAAAGGACAGCTTCCCAATAAGCCTAAACCACCGAATTACCTCAAGGGTTCAAAGTTATTTAAGGTGGCATACCCCAACTCAGGTGGGCAAAAACCAAAGTTGGTTGATGGTCAGCTTCAGTTTTCACTGGGATTAACCGTTAGGCGTTGGTTTGGAATCGACGGTTTTCGACTACCAGCGCCTAGTAATCTCGATATCAGTGCCGTTAAGGAATGGACGATTCTCCCCAAGAACGGAGCGTTCTACCTAGAAGCCTCTTACGAAGTTTCGGTAGAGAAATACGGGGGTGGAATTGACGACCAGGCTTTAGCTATTGATTTGGGGACGGCAGACAACCTCGCAGCCTGCGTGGATACTCTGGGGAACTCGTTCCTGATTGATGCCCGTGCAATGAAGGCATTCAATCAATACTGGAACAAGCAGGTTGCCACGCGCAAGGAAAACAAACCCCAAGGTTATTGGGATAGTTGGCTAGACCGAGTAACCCGCAAGCGTAACCACAGGATGCGAGATGGGATTAACAAAGCAGCGAAGCTGATAATCAACCATTGCTTAAAATATGGCATCAGTACCATCGTTCTAGGTTGGAATGAAGGCTTCAAAGAGAATGCCAATATGGGTAGAGCGAACAACCAAAAGTTCGTTCAAATGCCCCTAGCCAAACTGAAAGACCGACTTGAACAACTGTGCAACAAGCACGGAATTAAGTTCGAGGTCACAGAAGAGTCCTATACCAGTAAAGCCAGCTATCTAGATGGAGACTCCCTACCTAAATATGGCGAAAAGCCAGATGGGTGGAAAGCATCAGGTAGAAGAACAAAGCGCGGGTTATACAAAAGCAAAAATGGCTCAATAGTGAATGCTGACCTAAATGGTGCTGCAAACATAATGAGCAAAGTAGCCAGAAAGCTAGGCATTGACCTAGACCGACTGGGTAGACGGTGCAATGACCGACCGTAGCGAGAGTCAGATTGTGGGTGCTACCTCAGTCTACTCTGTCCGCAGAATCCCCGTCTCTTTAGAGCGGGGAGTGTCAACACCTCTTGCGTAAGTCCTGCATAAATTTCGCACCTGTAGGGACACGGCATTCTAGAAACTTTGGGTAAAAATCAAAATTTCTTCTGCGCCGTGTCCCTACTGTGCGATCTCCAGCTATTTTCCCAGACGATGAGATCGCATACAGGGGCGGGTTTAGTTAAATAACGCAAGTTGCTAGTTATAAACAAGGGCGTTGCTAATTGCTAATTGCTAATTGCTAATATAGGATTTTTACTGACATTAGCCATTAGCCGCTCCCAGAGAGATCGCTAGCAACTTGAGTTAAATGCCCCTATATTGCTTACCTGCTTACCTACTCACTTGCTCAACTTTTGGCTTCGACTTTGGTGCTTGCGCCTGCATTTCCAACAGTTGGGGTATCGTTACAAACCGATAGCCGCGCTGTCTGAGTCCGGCAATAATTTGCGGTAAAGCTAGCACGGTTTTCGGGTGAACGTCATGCAGCAGGACAATACCCCCTGGCGTCGCCATCTTCACCACATTTTTCACATACCCAGCGACTGTATTGCGGGGTCGAAATTCTCCTGGCTCGGAATTCCACATCATAATACCATAATTTTTACTGCGGGCATAAGCGACTAGCCCATTATGCATAAAGCCACCCGGCGGACGGAAAAGAAATGTTTGTACGCCTGTAGTTTGATAAATCAGCTTCGACGTATTTTCTATTTCCGCCGCAGCCGTCGCCGGATTCATGTGAAAATACCAATGATGCCAGGTATGGTTGCCTATTGCATGGCCTTCTGCTACTACTTGCCGCCCAATGTCTGGATACTTTTTCAGGTTTCTGCCTATCCAAAAAAACGTTGCTTTGATGTTGTTTTGCCTGAGAATGTTTAATACCTGAAACGTAGTGTCAGGCCATGGTCCGTCATCGAATGTGAGCGCGATCGCTTTTTCTTGGGCACCCAATTGCACCTGTGTGACGATTTTCCCGCGCAACTGTGGGGGGGGAGAAAAGGTAGGCGTATAGCGTGTCAGAGCCGTCTGTTTATAGCTGTCAGCTAGGCGTGAGGGTAACAGCAGGGAAATGCCTAACAACCCTGTCACAGCGATCGCCGTTGTTACAAACCTGGGATACCAAAAAAACGTGCTACGGTTTTCCATATTAAAGTTTGTTTAAAATATAGCCTCCCGATTACAGGAACGTGCTAGCGCGGACATCTATCTGCGGGCGGATTTCACTGTGCTTGCTTGGGACATTCTATATTTTACAGACCAACGTGGCAGCTCTGAGAATTTTATCGCTATTTTTTCATCAAAACAAACAGAAACCCGGTTGCTTTAACCAAAGAAACCGGGTTTCTCGGAAAAATCGTCCCAGCAAGAAACCCGGTTTCTTTAAGAAACCGGGTTTCTCAAAGGTAGCTGGGTTTCTTTAAGAAACCGGGATGCTCAAAGGTAGCTGACTACCCAATGATTGGAACTGTTTCACCTGCGCTCAAAAGCGGTGGGAAATGGTGAACGTTCACTTCATGCATCACTTGAATGCCGATCGTAGCGCGGTTGACAATATCCGCATTAGTCGGAATCGGTCGCCCTTGGCTATCTAGGATCGAGTGGTTGAAATTGAAACCGTTGAGGTTCAACGCGACCAAACAAATCCCTGCTGTAGCGAACCAAATACCTATCGTCGGTAAAGCTGCCATCAAAAAGTGTACAGCACGGCTATTGCGGCTGGCTAACGATGGAATAAACAGCCGTCCTAAGTAGCCATAAAACCCAGCCAGATAATTGTAGGTTTCTTCGAGTTGACCAAACTTGTAACCCGCCGTCGCCGATTCAATTTCTGTTGTTTGCCGAATTAGGCTCGCAGTTGTCAATGCACCATAAGATGCGCTCATGAATGCACCGCCAAACACACCGATAATGCCTAACAGGTGGAAAGGATGCATTAGAATATTGTGACCGGCTTGGACGGCTAACATGAAGTTAAACGTGCCGGTAATTCCTAAAGGCAACGCATCAGAAAAACTACCTTGACCGATGGGATAAACTAGCAATACTGATGTCGCGGCGCCAACTGGCGCACTGAAAGCCACAGCAATCCAGGGGCGCATCCCTAAGCGGTAGCTGAGTTCCCACATTTGCCCCAGGTAGCACCAAATTCCAATCAGGAAATGCAGCACAATTAATTTGATAGGGGCCACCGTTGTAAAGCCATTCATCGAGAGAACCAGCAGCCCAAATCGGATAAAAATGCAAGCCAATTGCCGCAGAGGTCGGTACGACAGCAGCCGTAATGATGTTGTTACCGCCCATGAGAGAACCGATCACGGGTTCCCGCACGCCATCGATATCGACGGATGGGGCGGCGATAAATGCGATCGCAAAACAAATCGCAGCAGCACACAGAGTAGGAATCGCCAGTACGCCAAACCAGCCAATATAAATCCGGTTCTCCGTACTCGTTATCCAATCGCAAAACCCATCCCAATATTTTGCGACATCTAGTTCGGCACGACGTTGAGTAATAGTGTTCATAGGAAAAGCGCTCACTTCCAAAACTACGCCGAAAAAAGGAAATTAAACAGCCAGCTAAAAAAAATCGGCTAATTTTTCACACACAATTGTGGATTAAATTTTTCTCTCCGCTTCTGCTAGTGCGTTCAAGCTCTTTGATTGCAGTTAATTTAGTTACTCATTCACCATCACTTACAAAAAATTCTATAAAAACTTTCGATTAGCTTGCACATTTATGAAACATCTTTTAATTTAAATTTAAAATAAATTCAATAAACATAATATTTTGATAATTTGTTTTAATATAACGTAGCAAATCGGGGGTCGAAGGTTTTTCCTCATAGCCGATGCCAAGAGCGTTCCGCCGTCCCATGCCCCTCTGAAGATTGATAGATTCAGGACTGACGCAAACACCAAAGTTTCTCTGAAAAATCGTCGCAGAAACCCGGTTTCTCAGATCGTCGTGGGTAAGTCCTGAGATTCTTACTTTCACCTGGGACGCCGGACGCATCTGGCAGAATAAAACTGGAATCTGCGCCGTGCCGGTACCGGCGTCTAGCACCAGGGCATTGGTTGGTGGCAATTTAATCGCCTGCTTCCGGTTCCAACAGTCTCTGCATGGTAAATACCCTGAAAGGAGTGGCAAACTTTGTATTAATTTTTTCACAATTGTGAAATTACTCGCAGGTTTGGGAACAATAAAACAAGTTCTTGACATAATTTTCCAGGAAATTATGCCCGTAACCCTTCTTAAGTGACTTATGTCACAAATAAAAGCCATAAGAGCCGAAAAAATTTTTCAGGAGATAGAAGCTATGAAGAATCGGGTTTACCGAGGAAATGGGGAGCAAATGCGCGAAAATCGCGATAGTCCTGCGGACGCGCTCTTGGAACGCGAGCGAGGGACGATGGCGCACACACTCGATGCATACATGCAAAGCCAAATCCTGGATAAAACGGAAAGTAATTCCCGCCTCAGTTTGGCAAACCAATTAATCGAGGAAGGGGTCAAGTATGGTTCGTCGTTGCAGTTTAAGGAAGCATTGCAGTATTTGCAGGAGGCACTTAAAATCTACCGAGAACTGGAACATCTTCGCGGAGAAAGCAAGGCGCTGGGAAATCTGGGTAATGTTTACTATACTGCGGCAGATTACGTAAAAGCGATTGAGTATTTCCAACAGTGCTTAGCGATCGCGCACCAACTCCAAGACCGCCGCAGCGAAGGACAGACCTTAGGACATCTGGGAAACGCTTACCGTCACCTGGAAGACTACGCCAAAGCGCTGGAGTATCAGCAGCAGAGTTTGATCGTTGCCAGAGAAATTAAAGACCGGCGCGGCGAAGTTGCAGCACTCAATAACATGGGACTCGCGTACAAAGCGTTGGGTAATTTAAACTCGGCGATCGAGTACCAACTGCAAAGTCTGGCGCTGATGCGGGAGTTGCAAGACCGGGAGGGGGAAGCACAGGTGCTGAGAAACTTGGGAAATGCGTTTTATGCGTTGGAAGACTATCCCCAAGCAATTAACTACTACCAACAGCGCTTGGAGATCGCGCGTCAAATGGAAGACTGGCGCGGAGAAGGACAAGTGCTGCGAAATTTGGGAAGTGCTTGCTATGCTTTGGGCAATTACACCGAAGCGATTGAATATTACCAACAGCGGTTAGCGATCGCCAAACGTCTGAATGACCGCCGAATTGAAGAGCAAACTTTAGGGAGTTTAGGCGTTGCTTGCGAATCGATTGGTAATTTTACCACAGCGATAGAGTGCTACGAACAACGCTTAGCGATCGCGCGCCAACTCCAAGACAAGCGAGTCGAACAACAGTCACTGGGAAGTCTGAGAATTGCTTGCTATGCGATGGGTAACTACGCTAAAGCTTTTGATTATCAATATCAGCATTCCACCACCTTACCAGAATGACCGTTTAATTTATTGGCTTTGCTTGCCAAGTTAAAATCCCATCTGCCTTGGAGGTTTTCATCTAACTTGTTTCAATCTTTATTTATCAGGGTCAATACAATAGACTTCTGGCAAAAATCATTGGGACGGGCAGGATGCCCATCCCACAAAAGGCTTTTTTTCTTGTGGGGTAGGCGTCCCGCCTGCCCAAAAATTAATGGAAAAAAAACTTTTGCAACAGGTAAAATAACTGACGGGATTGCCGTCCCGTCAGTTTTTTTACCAGAAACGCTAGCAGGAACAGATCGGTGACTTACGCACGCGAGGCCAGAAACCCGGTTTTTTCGCATATTTCTGGCTGTCAACCCCGGGATTTTTCATCAAAACCGGGTTTCTTTGCGTAATTCCTAATATCGTTAGTTTCGCAGCAGTTTCAACCCCATTGCCACCTTGTCTAAAAGCGTTTTTTGCGACACGCAGGTAATCAGGCAGAGTTTACCACAACCCACGGTTTGGCGGCGGATTTCCTGAGCTTTTTCACCGTACCAAATTTCACGGGCGCTCTGCTCTTTGATATTACCAACCACGGGATATTCGTCGCATAATTTCACATCTCCCCGCGTGTCAATCCAGAAATTACGCAAACCCACGCGACAAGGACGAGATTCGGGGGGTGCTTGTTCTTCGCGGAAGTGGGGTATCATCAGCCTGAGTACTTCATCGCTGTTCATAATGGGAGCGCCGTTTTTCTTCATTTCAATTAAGCGATCGAGCATCTGTTCAAATTCCGCCATATCTTCGTCTTCGATCCACAGTTCTTCGTATGTTTCTTGCGTCCAACGATTTACTGGCTGGAAATTAACAGTTGTCGCTCCCAGGTGTTCCGCCCATTTGACTATTTCTGGCAGCACGCGGAAATTTAGTTTGTTAATCGTCGGTTTTATATTGATCGGAAACTGCACGCCTTGTTTTTCTTGCTCGTCGCGCAGATACCGAACACCGTTAGAAAGCCTGTCAAATAATCCCGGTTGTCCCCGCAAATAATCGTGGAGTTCTGCATTGTGACCATCCAGCGACATGTTCACGTTAAAGGGATGCGCTGCTACAGTTTTGGCTGCATTTTCTTTCGTCATGCAGTAACCATTTGTTGTGACGCCGCAGTTTATGCCATTTTGATGACTAAAGGTAAGCAAGTCAACAAAACCTTTTTTAATGTATGGTTCGCCACCGCTAAAGTTTATGGAAAAATCGCCGACAAATTCTTTAACTTTCAATAACGCATTCTGCCATTCTTCGATGGTCATTTCGTCTTTGTATTCTTTGAGTCGCCAATACTCGCATTGACGGCATTTAACATTGCAGCGCTCGTTGACAATCCCGTAAAACGTGACCGGCTTGGTCATGTCATAATTGTAATTTATGTAAAGCGATTCCGCGACAGCATTTTGGGTATGTTTGACTGCAAGCTTAGATAAAGTTAAGGCGTCCATGGGTTTCTCCTCTTAGATTACTTTTATAATCGTCTTGAATCCGAGGCGGTGATCTTTGAACTATCCTAATCAATTATTGAAATCTTTTTTCCAGAAAGCGCTATCTTGATTAAATCTTTAGATCTTTAATCCTTGTAACATATAAGTATTTAAAATGATTAACTGGTTAATTTTTGATAAAAACGCCGAAAAGCTGATTAAATAAAGGCTGGCACTGGTGCGATCGCTGCTTCAAACTCAAATGGCGACATCCCACGCCTGTGATTTTAGACTAAATGTTTAATTTTCCTATATCCTTAACGAGTTATTTTGGCTTGATATTGCAATATAGTTTCAGCTTTCTTAACATAAATTAAAATAATGTTACCTTTTTTAAATAAATTGAGACAGTAGAATTACGTAAATACGCAGGTAGATAAATTAAAGTTATAGGAAACTCGGAAGTCAGCAGACCTGGAAAGTTTACAAAATCTTTACAAAACAGACAAATCCAGGACTTACCCACGAGGATGTTAGCAACCGGGTTTATCGGCAGATTTCTGGTTCTTTTGGCAATATTTTACCGAGAAACCCGGTTTTTTGGCACAAATCCAGGACTTACGCCCGAGGATGTTAGCAACCGGGTTTATCGGCAGATTTCTGGTTCTTTTGGCAATATTTTACCGAGAAACCCGGTTTTTTGACCGATTGCACTCACAGGGTCAAGACTTTAAGGGTTTTTAGCGTAGCATCGGCACAACCGCTAATCACTCCACCCATAGTTTGAATCTGTTGTAGGTAATCGAGGGCGGATTTTGTAATGACTTCACCGGGTAGCAAAACGGGAATACCAGGCGGATAGGGACAGATGAGTTCGGCACAGATGCGAGACTTCGCCTGTTCTATCGGTAAAATTTCCGTTGGGGCAAAAAATGCTTCGCGGGGGGAGAGTAGGGGAGTAGAGGTACAGAGAGGCACGACGGCGGGTGGGTAAGGGGGACGTCGATATTCTGTGGTGAGGGTGGTGAAAGCTTGCACAAGTTGCTCTATATCTGCTTCTGTATTGCCCAGACTAATAATAAAAGTTAGATGTTGCAGGGATGCGAACTCAGCCGTAACGCCGAGATATTGATAGAAAATATCATCAACTTCAAACCCGGTTAAACCCAAACCGGATACCGTCACGGTTAGTCGCGTTCGATCTAAAGTAGAAAATATCGGTATTTTTACGGAGGATAGAACAGACAATCGGCGAATTTGCTGAATTTGTTTTATGGCTGCATCAGCTAACTGTAAAGTTTTAGTCATCAAAGCTTCTCCGTGCAATGCCATTTGTTGGCGCGCCGCATCGAGGGAAGCTAAAAGAATATAACTGGGACTGGTAGATTGGACTAACTGTAAAGCTTTGCTGAGGCGATTTCTATCGATGCGATTACCTTGGACGTGTAACATAGACGCTTGAGTCATCCCAGCCAAGGTTTTGTGGATAGATTGTACGGTTAAATCTGCACCTGCTGATAGCGCCGAGGTCGGTAAGTCGGGATGAAAGGCGAAATGGGAGCCGTGGGCTTCGTCTACAAGTAGGGGAATATTATATTGATGGGCGAGGCGAGCGATCGCACCCACATCGCCACAAACCCCATAATAAGTTGGATAAACCATCATCACCGCCTTCGCATCCGGATGCTGCTTTAAAGCATCGGCTACCGCAGCGGGTGTTATAGAGTGGGCGATATCTAGAATCGGGTCGTATTCTGGGAGAACGAAAATCGGGATAGCACCGGAGAGGATGAGAGCAGCGATTGCAGAAGAATGCACATTGCGCGGCAAAATAATCTTATCCCCCGTTCCGCAAGTAGCCAAAATCGCCGCAATTATTCCCGAAGTAGAACCATTGACCAAAAACCAAGTTTGTTCCGCACCAAACGCCGCCGCCGCCAGTTCCTGCGCTGACCGAATCACCCCATCTGGCGCAAATAAAGCATCCAATTCTGCTAATTCAGTCAAATCCGCTCGAAATACAGCCGTTCCCAGCAATTCTGCCAAACTAGGAGCAATACCCACACCCCGCTTGTGTCCCGGCGTATAAAAAGCAGCGTGCGGTTGATTCGCACACAGTCGTAAAGCATCCAACAAAGGCGTTTCTACTTGAAAATCCCGCCAACTTTTACTTGCACTCATTCCCCACTCTTCTTCTCCCTCTGCGTTCTCTGCGCCTCTGCGGTTCATTCAAATATTCTTCTCCCAAAAGCGAGTAATCTCAAGAACGTCCCAAGAGGTAGCTAATGGGAGGGATGTTATTTTATCAGTTTTTCCCTACCTTTATAGAGTTAAACGATAAAATAACAAGTCTTATGATAGGCATTCCCGAACCGCAAATTCCCAGTCCAGAACCCATCCCCCAGCCACCAGTACCGGAACCCTTACCAGCACCCATTCCCCAGCCAGTACCAAGTCCAGTACCAAGTCCAGTACCAGAACCAATACCGGAAACCGTACCAGCACCAATTCCTCAGACAGTTCCGGCACCGATTCCCCAAACGATTCCCGAACCTATCTAAAATAGATCTGGTTCAAAATCAACCCAGTTTCTCATCTTTTAACCTTTACACTCAAATGCTCAGAGCCGGAATAGTCGGACTACCCAACGTTGGTAAATCTACCTTGTTTAACGCCTTAGTTGCCAACGCTAAAGCCGAAGCAGCCAACTTTCCTTTTTGCACCATCGAACCCAATGTAGGCGTCGTAGCGGTTCCCGACGAACGGTTAAACGTGCTAGCGGAAATCTCCAAATCCAAGCAAATTGTGCCGACGCGGATTGAATTTGTCGATATTGCTGGATTGGTGAAAGGCGCAAGTCAAGGCGAGGGACTGGGGAATAAATTTTTATCCCACATCCGGGAAGTGGATGCAATTGTCCACGTCGTGCGCTGTTTCGAGAATGACGATATCATCCACGTTTCCGGTTCGGTAGACCCTCTGCGGGATATAGATGTAATCAATTTAGAGCTAGCATTAGCAGATTTAGCACAAATTGAACGCCGCATAGACCGCACCCGCAAACAAGCACGCGGTAGCAAAGAAGCCCAAATTGAACTAGCCGCTTTGGAAAAAATCAGCGCCGCCTTAAATGAAGGAAAACAAGCGCGGCAAATCACTTTAACCGAAGAAGAAGAACCGCTGATTCAACAACTTTGCTTGCTCACCCGCAAACCCATTATTTACGCCGCCAATGTATCCGAAGATGACCTGGCGACGGGGAATCAATGGGTAGAACAGGTGCGACAACTTGCAGCACAGGAACATGCCCAAGTCGTCGTAGTTTCCGCTCAAGTTGAGGCGGAATTAGTCGAATTACCAGAAGAAGAAAGAGGAGAATTTTTAGCATCTTTAGGCGTCGAAGAAGGCGGGTTAAAATCTTTGATTCGCGCCACATACGAACTTTTAGGCTTGCGGACATACTTAACAACAGGTCCCGAAGAAACCCGCGCCTGGACAATTACCGCCGGAATGAAAGCACCCCAAGCAGCGGGTGTGATTCATACAGATTTTGAACGCGGCTTTATTCGTGCCGAAACTGTTGCTTACAAAGATTTAGTCGAAACTGGTTCGATGACTGCTGCTAAGGAAAAAGGCTTAGTTCGTAGTGAAGGGAAAGAATATGTTGTGCAGGAAGGAGATGTGATGCTGTTCCGGTTTAACGTGTAGCAGGTTAAATCAATAAAGCAAGTTAACAGCTTGATGAAACGGCGAAAATTATTGGAGTATGGAGCGCTAAGCAGCGCTTCATTCTTAGTTAATCAAAAGTGGCTAAACTCTACTCATGACAAGGCAAATTTACCTAAAAGTATGAAGGAAAAACATAGTTATGAATGGAGCGTTTTATACTGGATGCCTTATGACAATAATTTATCACGATTTGGCACTCCTATACTGGAGATGCTGACCAGAGGTGTACAGAGCGACAATATTCTTGTAGTAGTAGAATCAGACTTTAGCGGCGCGAAGCAACTTTCCAGAAATATTATCGCTAAAGGTAAGATTAACCTGCAACAACTAGAAACGGCAAACAGTGCTAGCGAAGAAATATTTGCCGAATATCTTAACTGGGCGAAATCGCAGTTTCAAGCCGAAAAATGGGCGATTGTCTTTTTAGGACATGGGGGTCGTTTAGATGAAATTAGTCCAGATGAACATCCCGAACCTGGATCGTTTTCAGTAACTAAATGGATGAATATTTATAAGCTGAGTCAGATTATAAGTAACTTTAACCAAGAATTAGATAATCGTGTAGAGTTAGTATTCTTTCAAAACTGCAATAAAGGAACGATTGAAGCACATTACACCTTTCGAGATACAGCTAAATATACACTTTATTCTCAATTGGTGCTGGGAGCGCCTAATTATTATTATGAGTCATTGTTTGAATTTTTGGGTCGTCACCCAGAGATTAACGGCGGACAACTAGCGGAAAAGATTATGGAATTTGAGCGGAGCGACATGTACCATAGCTACACAGTCACCAACAATCTTGCTGTGCGCGATCTACCCGCCAAAATTAATCCTCTAATTGAAGAGATTCTTTCGTCTAATACAGATAATATCAAAATCGGTGAAATAAAGAGTTATAATTATATGAGCGATCGCTTTGTAGATGCAGTTGCATTTTTTGAAGCGATCGCTAATCAATCCGATGCCAATAAACAGAAATGCCAAGATTTTGTTGATTCGATCAAAAAATCAATAATTCACAAGTTTTATCCGAATCAAACTATGTTACAAGGAGAACCAGATTATAAAAATTTTTCTGGTCTTGGTAGATTTTTACCTGGAAATAGACAAGCGCTAGAGCAATACCGCTACTTACCAGTATTTTCAGATTTAAAACTGAGCGAAATGTTTGATAAAATTATTTTTAATTAACGACGATATTCACCACCAGTATAAAACGAACAACGTAGTAAAAAACTGAACAACCGAGCCTTATTTATGCCAAAAAACTTTCCCATACTGACTTTAAATATCGCAGAATTGGATGAGCGCGGTTACGGCATTGCTCAACATGGAAATAAGATAGTACAGGTACTAAATGCCTTGCCAGGAGAAACAGTCGAAGCGCAGATTTTTAGAAGAAAAAAAGGAGGATTACAAGGCGTAGCTACACAAGTTTTACAAGCTTCCAATTTGCGCGTAGCACCTCGGGAAGATCATTTTTTATGTTGTTCGCCGTGGCAAATTATAGATTTTGAGGCGGAGAATCACATTAAGGTATCTTCAATCAAAAAGTTTTATCAAGCAGAACAAATAGATTTGCCTGATTTTGATATTATTAGCCTGCCTGACCAAACTTGGAATTATCGTAATAAGGCTGAATTCTCTTTCTATAGCGATGAGACAGATCAATTAAATCTCGCCTTTTTCGGGAGAGATAGTAGAAGTAAGTATCCCCATACTGGTTGCGTTTTAATGGCTGAGCCTATTAATCTAGTAGGCAGAATATTTTTGGATTTCTTAAATGCCCGAAAGATTCAAGCGAGGCAATTAAAAAGCTTGATTTTGCGCTATTGTTATGCTCAAAATAAGGTTGTAGCTTGTCTGTTTTTTAAAGATGAAACTTTGTCATTTAATCCAGAAGAGTTGTCATTTCTTTTAGATGAGGTTTTACAGGGGGTTAGCATTATCTATTCTACTCACAAATCTCCCGCTCCAGTTGTAACTGAAATCAGGCATCAATTGGGCTGTATGGAGTTAACAGAGTCGATTTATAATGTGAATTTAACCTATAACTGGGATAACTTTTTTCAGATTAATCCGCCGGTGTTTGAACTAGCGGCTAAAGATTTGGTTGAGCAAATTAAAGCTACGCCGGATTTTAGTAATTTACCCGTGGTAGAAATGTATGCTGGGATTGGAACTTTAGGGTTATTGGTGGCACGTTTGGTGCCAAAGGTTTTGGCGGTGGAAGTGACTCCGGGTTCCCAGGAACGCGCTATTAGGAATGCGGCACAAAATAGGGTTGGGAACTTTGAATTTATAGAGAGTTTAGCGGAAGAAAGCGTGAGTGCGATCGCCTCGAATCAAATCCTAATTTTAGACCCCCCCCGCGTCGGCTTACACAATAAAGTGATCGAGAAAATTATCGCAGAATCTCCCAAGCATATTGTCTATCTTTCATGCAACCCAAAAACACAGGCAGCCAACTATGCAGCGCTGCAAGAAAAATACAAAATTAGATGGATGCGAGCATATAATTTTTACCCCCATACACCACATATCGAAAGTCTGCTAGTCCTTGACAAAAGATAGAATGCTAATTGTTAATGGCTAATAGCTAAAAACAATTAGCCATTAGCAATTACAGTCATGACGCTCTTCGGAGGCCAGAAACCCGGTTTCGACCTCGAGTTAATTGCTAATAGCTAAAAACAATTAGCAATTAGCAATTAGCAATTCCCAAAATTTACAGATGAACCCAGATTTTCATCATCGGTTCCGAAGATGACGCCGCCAGCAGCACCAGGGACGAGTTCAATCGCTTCAATTTTGCGATAATTGTCATGATAAAGCGGAACCAAATCGGGATTGGAACGGAAATTGATGGCATTTCCTCCCACTGCAAAAGCACCAGCAGTGTAAACAGCAGACTCAAATGGCCCATCATTTCCAGGATCTGTTACAGAGGCAATAAAAAGAATACCGGCTTTATCTACTTTTAAATCTGAAATGTGGCGCAGATTACTGCCAGTCGGGAGGGGAACTTTTAAATTAGCTGAACTTGTTTGAGTAATTTGATAAGTATTCAAGTTGAACTTGCCCCAATAAATTGTAGCAGCTTCTTCTCCTCCACCTCGGTGCGCCCAAATAGCTACTAAATTTCCCTCGATTGCTTGTAAGGTAAATCCTTCTAAATTAGTTGTTGGCGTAATTCCCGGTAAAGTAAAGACCTGGAGAACCGAGATAGTCTTGTTATTGTTGAATCTGATATGATAAACTTTGCCAGAACTGCTTAAGGCCATGAAAGCGTTTACCGTACCGGGAACGGAGGCGATCGCTTCCAAATCCCCAGGCAATTCGACGTTACTAGGCCAAGTTAAAGCAACGTATTCTGGTTGTGCTTCACCCTTGATAGTAATAAACCCTAGACGACCCTCATTTTTACCTTTATTATCGTGAACGATCAGGAAATCCATCTCATGGCTTTGCTGTTTTACCAAAGCCATCCCGCTAATGCCAAAAAGTATGCCACCCCGAACCGGACGCCACTGTTGTGCTAAAGCTGGATGGGGACTCAGCAACATAGCGTTCAAAAGCGCCCCAGTTATCAGCAAATTGAGAAACCAATGCATGTTGTATGTCTGAAAAACAGTTGCATAATTTTAAGGGCATACTGGGAACAGTAGAGACATGGCGCGCAAAGTCTTTACTGCAACCGACTCCCTGGTAAAATGGCGCGAAAGGACAGACAAATATGAGACGCAAATCTACATCCTCCGGCTTCTTTAATTCTACGATTCTGGCAGTTCTGGCAGGCGTGTTTATTTTGGGGGTGGGAATTGGTATCGCCTTTAGCTCGACGGCGACATTGACCCCGACAAACGTGGCGTCGCGGGAATTCATCGACCGTAGTGCGCCAAACGCAGACTTGTGCGTGCAATATGGAGCCAGTGCCATTGTCACCGATACCCGCGTGTTTGTGACGCTAAATCCCTTCAACGTCTACGTGACCCAGCCGCGTATGCAACCAGGGTGCGTGCTGCGTACCAATAACTGGTCAATTCTAGAACAAAGAAAAGCGGTGAGCGGGGATGATGTGCGCCAGTGTAAGAACCGGATGAACACTTTTGGCTACACGGGTGACTTGGGAGATAAACCCCTAGTTGACTGTATCTATCAAAACGATGCCGAGAAAAACCGCTTCCTCAATCAACCAGGTTCTATCGGCGCTCCCGCACCAGAAACCAACCAATTCTAATTATTTGAATTCAACAACCCCCACTTAAAATCGCCTAGAGCATCGGTCAAGGATTGGGTATCGGATTATGACCGAGGCTCTAGGCTTTTACCTTTGAAGCGGGTGGGGGTATTCTACCCTAGATTACAGCTTGTAACTTGTGCTAAACAATGGATCGGGACTTACGCACGCGGGGGCAGAAACCCGCTTTTTTCGCAGATCTTTAACTTCCCAACTGGGGATTTTTCGTAAAAACCGGGTTTCTTTGCGTCAGTCCTGTGGATTTTTCCACACTTGCACTATGCCCGTTGATGCAAAATGCAAAAGCAGTATTGGATTTTAGAGCAGGCAGAGTATAGTTTTCTAAGGGCTTGCACTGATAATGCCAAAAGCCCCCTGTGTGTCAGTTCCACAGAGAGTTTAGGGTGTTTACTGTCGCAAATATATGAAAATGCTCCATTCGATGACGCAACATCTCAACAACTTGCGGCGCTCTGCCAGCGCTTGCGCTTTGAAGAAAACCATCGGTGGCGCTTCGGTTTTATCGGAACCCGCGATCAATTTGCTGCAAAAGAAATTTTCCGCGTTGCTACGTAGTGCCAATTGCTCTCAAAGGCAACCAAAGCGCTACAGTAGCACCTGTGCGCGTACGCGTAACTGCCCCACGGTTGTGTTTGTTGTCGCCGTAGCGTCTCTCACCAGCGTTCTAGGTTATCGCTTCTACAACCAACCTAAATTAGTGGTTGGAACAGTTGCCCCGCAAACAATTTGGGCACCAGAGGACGCTACGGTCGAAGATACTAAAACCACCGAAGCCAAACGAAAAGCAGTCCGCAGGAATTTAGCACCCGCGTTGATGGTCGATCGGGAAGTGGATCGACAAATTTACCAGCAACTTCAAGAAAGTATCGATAAAATTAACTCGCTCAGGCAACTGCTGGCTCCGTTTCCCTTTACCAATACCTCAACCCTATCGATTTCTACCCAACTTTATTTGCTCGAAACTCCAGAATGGCAATGGCGAACCGTGCTAGCAAACCTAGACGCACATAGGACAACCGATGAGCTATTTTCCACTCCCGCCGTTGCGCCTTCCTCCCCTTCAGCGGAACTACAACGCGCCATTACCGAACTGCAAGCTTATCAACGCACTGCATATTCCGCCAATTTATCCGCACTGATCGATCAAATTACCCAGGCTCGACAGCGTTACCAAAAGGCGCTATCAGTTCTCAGTCAGGAGTGTAAAGACGAGGGAATTGGGTCGTTAGTCAGTCAAAGCGCGACTGGGGTCTACGTTAGGTCTGCAATGCTCAGCAACGCCCTCGATACCCCCGACTGCGGCTATGCTGCTTTCTTGGTAGCATCCCAGTCAGACTGGCAAAAAACCCAAACGGGTATCCGCAACGCTGCCGAGTTAATTCTCACCCAAGGCATCCCCCCTGGTTTACCGCCTTCCCATTTGCAGGAAACCGCGAGTATCCAGGTGCAAAATCAAGTGCCGCAAAGCCTGCAATCTTCCGCAACGGCGTTGTTAATATCCCTCCTGGAGCCGAATTTAAAGCAAGATGCCGCACAAACGCAACGTTTGGCAGAACAAGCGGTACAAGCTGTCCCACCGGAAATTATCCAGGTGCGGCGAGGCGAGATCGTAGTCCGGGCGGGGGAGGTCATTACCCAACCGGATTTTTTACTTTTGGATTATTTCAACCTCAGTCGTCGGGGGCTGAATTGGCTGGGGTTAATTGGCTTTGCTGGAGTGAATTGCCTCGGTGTGAGCGCGTTTTGGCTGGTGCAGCGGCGATTTCATCCTGGGATGCGCCGCCGCGACTATATTATGGTGCTGCTGTTGACGCTCTCGACGCCGCTGATGGTAAGTTTGGGCTGGCACTATACCAGCTTGCCTGCGATTGGTTTATTGATGGGTAGCTTTTACGGTTCGGCGTTGGGCGTGACAACGGTTGGGTTGATTGCCTTATTTCTTCCAGTTAGTCTACCCATTAGCTGGGAGCATTTGCTTGCCGATGCTGTTGGCGGGCTGCTGGGTGGTTTAATGGCAGGAAGGATGCGATCGCGCGAAGAACTCGCCCTCTTGGGCGTCGCCGTCGGCTTAGCTGAAGGCACAGTCTACCTGCTACTTAATCTAACCATGGGCGCTGCTTCCGGTTTGCTCTGGTATGCTTTACTCCGCAAAGCCGCGTTATACAGTCTCACGGGTTTGGCTTGGAGTGTGGTAGCGCTGGGTCTCTCGCCTTATTTGGAACACCTGTTCGACTTGGTAACCTCGATCCGCTTATCCGAATTGGCTAACCCCAATCGACCTTTGCTCAAGCGTTTGGCAGAAGAAGCAGCGGGAACTTTCCAGCATACCCTGTTTGTCGCCACTCTCGCCGAAGCTGCGGCTAAAGCTTTGGGATGCAACGTCGAACTCGTTCGCACGGGGACTTTGTATCACGATATCGGCAAGTTGCACGACCCCCAAGGATTTATTGAAAATCAAATGGGCAAGCCGAACAAGCACGACGCAATTAACGATCCTTGGAAGAGTGCCGAAATTATTAAAAAGCACGTCACCGAAGGATTGGCGATGGCGCGCAAACACCGACTCCCCAAGGCAATCTGTGCATTTATCCCCGAACACCAAGGCACGATGCTGATTGCCTATTTTCATCACAAAGCCCAGCAAGAATCCAGCGAACCCATCCCGGAAGATGATTTCCGCTACGATGGCCCGATTCCCCAGTCCCGCGAAACTGGTATCGTCATGTTGGCAGATTCTTGCGAGGCGGCGCTGCGCAGTCTCAAAGATGCATCTTATGACGAGGCTTTACTCATGGTGAATAAAATTCTCAAAGCTCGTTGGCTAGATAATCAACTCGTCGATTCCGGTTTAAGACGCGAAGAAATGCCCCTCATCGCTGAAATTTTTGTCCAAGTTTGGCAACAGTTCCATCACAAGAGGATTGCTTATCCCAAAATAGGCGTTAAAACTTAGCAATTTTATCCCTAAAGGCTAGGAATCTAACGGCTCCTATTAATCGCATCCTAACTGCTAATGCAGTTGCTATAGTTTAATTTTTCCTTAAAAAAGAGGAAGGGTTGATTTCAGGGTCGATTTTTGTGGTATTATAAGTTTATTCTAATAATGGAATATTTTTAATTTTTATATTTATGTATAAATTACCATAATATGAAATAAGTATAGCAGAAATTGGGAGCGATCGCAACCCCCTATCAGCAGAAAAATCGCATCTTTTGATAAAAAAAATAAATGAGTAATGGCTAATTGGTAATGGTCAATTGGTGATATAGGGTTTTTCCCGATTGAGGGATGAGGGATTATACCAATTTCCTTTGAAAATGCTACAGCTCGACGTGTGACGATTGTAGGGGCGGGTTTTACCAGTAATGTGGGGAAAAAACTTTCAATTTCTCGAAACCCGCCCCCAAGTGTGGCGAATTCATGGAAAAAGGAACTATTAGCCATTAGGTTATCCCATGGTTAAAGCGAGCGCAACAATTGAGCGATCGTTGTCAGATCTTGCAGATACAGCAGTGTGCGGGCTGCCATTTTTGCTGCCCGCACACTGCTATCCTTCGGTGTACCTCATAGGGCTGCAAACCGCTATAAAGATCCGCGATCCCAAAGGATTGGTTAACACTATGCTCAACCCACCCTACGAATAATTAGATAATTTTATATAACCATGAATTATTCGGCGTCAAGGATTGTGTTTTCATGGGCGGTGTTGTATAGTTAAAAACTGGAATAGGTTCTCGTCAATGAAACCGACCGCTAAATTGGCGTAAAGTAACCCGTGACTCGCTTGCCCAAAGGGAAGGTAAATCAGGGCTTGATCTGCCGCTCCACCCAAACGTATGTAATCAATTTCGTACAGCTATGTTTGATTGTGTTTAATTGAAGATTTGGATGATTGCGAGAGAGGAAAGAACCTCATAATCAATTATACTAAATTTAGGTCAGGGAGAGTAAATCCCCTGTCGCTGTCTAATCGCAATGAGTTCTGATTCTGGATATAACTGCAGAGTTTGTATACCACAGCAGTCAAACATAACTTGAGGGGGTGGCAAGTTATATCATGTCCGCTTGAATACCCATAGTTAGGACTGACGCTCTGATGCAGAGAGTGTTAATTATAGGTGATTTGCGGAAGATTATACTACCAGGGATGGAGTAGTATCATACTTTTTTGTCTCAGATAATGGTCAACATAGCAAAAATCATGGAAAAACTAAACATAATTTTGTACCCATTTCAAGTACCATTTTTGGCATCATCTCAAATATATTGGGTATATATACTTTCAGCTATTTTCATAGCGACATTAATATATGTATTTGGGAGAGGGAATCAAGAGCGGGATAAAAATTTACTGCAATACCTTTTACCCAAAGAAGTCTATTTACATCGCTCATCGATTACGCAGTACAAATATTTTTTTCCGATTTGCTTATTTGAGATAATTTTCTTAGTGCCAACTACAATATATTTAGCAAATATTGCCGAGATAACAGACAAAACTTTGACAGAAATAACAGGCATTACGGCACCTTTTGCTATAACGATTCCCCAGCTATGGCAGAATATACTATTCACCTTTTTTATAGGATTATTGGCTGACTTTGCTAATTTTTTATACCATTATCTGTCTCACAAAATTCCGGTTTTATGGGAATTCCATAAAGTACATCATTCTGCCGAAGTCATCACACCATTGACTGTATATCGCACCCATCCAGTGGAGTTGTTTTTCGGGACAATAACGATTGTTTCAGTCGCCGTTTTCGGAACGGGTATCGGGATGTATTTGTTTGGCACCGAGATGAAACAGCTATTAATTTATGGAGTTAGCTTTGAGCGGTTTATCTTTTATTTAGCCGGGTATAACTTGCGTCATTCTCATATCTGGTTAGCGTATCCTCAGTGGATTAGCCATGTTTTAATCAGTCCAGCGCAACACCAAATTCATCATAGTGTAGAACCAAAACATTATGATAAAAACTTTGGTTATATATTAGGTTTTTGGGACTGGATGTTTGGCTCCTTATACGTACCAACCAGTTATGAAAAACTGAATTTTGGTTTAGCCGATGGAGAATCAAACTTGTTTAATAGTGTCCCCAATATCTTTTTGCAACCATTTAGAGCAATTTGGCAGCGAATCAGCCAAATCTCAGTCTAATCGAAATCTAATGGATATTTTCATCTCTCGCATTCACGCAATTGACAACCTATAGCTGTGGTCAATTTAAAAACTGATGAATTTCAACCAAAAGACAATCTTGATCTCATTTCCCTAAGAGTTAACATGAGCCACGCCGCCCTAAATTACAACTATCAAACCACCGGAGTTACTCAAGATTTAGAACTGACAACAGAAAGTTGGTATTCACAAAGCCAGTGTATTCATCAGCTATTTGCACAACAGGTAGAAAAAACACCAGATGCACTAGCCATAGTATTTGAAAACCAACAATTAACCTACCGAGAATTGAACGCCAAAGCTAATCAACTGGCACATTATTTGCAAGCAATCGGCGTAGGGCCAGAAGTATTAGTAGGTTTATGTGTAGAGCGTTCTATAGAAGTAGTTATCGGAATTCTCGGTATCCTCAAAGCCGGTGGTGCTTACGTTCCTTTAGACCCTGCCTATCCCCAAGAACGCCTAGCATTTATATTAGAAGATTCTAACTTAAAAGTGGTTTTAACTAAAACCCAATGGCTAGAAATCCTACCTGTTATTAAGGCTTCAGTTTTATGTTTAGATGCAGACTGGCAAAAAATTGATCAACAAAGTCAAGAGAATCCTAACTGTGATGTCACACCAGAAAACCTGGCTTACCTAATATATACCTCCGGCTCTACTGGGAAGCCAAAAGGAGTCCAAATGCCTCATGCCAGTATTTGGAATTATCTTCAGGGCATCACTAAAATCATCCCAGTCAACAGCAACGATATTTATCTCCAGACAGCATCTTTCTCATTTACCGCCTCAGTCAGACAATTATTTTTACCTTTGTCCCAAGGTGCGACAAGCGTTATTGCTACCCGCGAACAAACAAGAACTCCCCTCAGCCTATTTCAATTAATCCAAACCCAAGGAGTTACTATCTCTGATGGTGTACCTTCGGTGTGGCGTTATGGACTCATGGCTTTAGAAAGTTTAGATCAAAAATATACAAAAGCCCTGAGTGAATCAAAACTAAGATTTATCATCTTTGGTGGAGAATTACTCCCCTATCAACTAATTAAAAAGTTACGCAAACTATTTCAAACCCCAACCCGATTTTTTAATATCTTAGGTCAAACCGAAAGTATTGGCAATGGTTTTTATTCCATTCCAGAAAACTGCGATATTGAAGAAGGATACGTTCCCGTTGGTAATCCCCTCCCAGACATTCAGCAGGTTTACGTCCTCAACTCCCAACTAGAACCAGTAAAAAATGGAGAATCTGGAGAACTACATATAGCAGGTGCTACCTTAGCGCGTGGTTATTTAAACCGCACCCAAGCCAATAGCGAAAAATTCATTAATAATCCCTTTAATCCCCAACAAAAACTTTTCAAAACCGGGGATGTAGCGAGCTACTCCCAAGAAGGTAATTTAGAAATTCTTGGTCGCATCGACTTTCAGGTAAATATCCGAGGGATGCGCGTTGAGATCGAAGAAATCGAAGCCGTATTAAAACTGCATCCATCAGTTCGAGAAGGTGTAGTTTCCCTGCGAGAAGATATCCCCGGAGATCAGCGCCTTGTCGCCTATATAGTCCCAAACAATCAAGCCTTAGATTTGGCAGAAATCCGCAGCTTTATAGAGCAAAAACTACCAGATTATATGGTTCCTAACGCCTTTGTGCTGCTGGAAAAACTGCCATTATTACCCAACGGAAAATTAGACCGCAATAATTTACCAGCACCAAATATATCGGCAGAAATTCGTAACTATGTTGCCCCCCGTAACCCCCAAGAACAACTAATCGCCGACATTTGGGCAGAAGTTTTAGGATTAGAAAAAGTAGGCATTTATGACAACTTTTTAGAACTGGGAGGACATTCCCTACTTGCCAGTTTAGTTATATCAAGATTGCGCGAAGCCTTAGCCGTAGAATTACCAGTCAGCGCTTTATTTGAATCGCCAACCGTAGCCAGTTTAAGCGAAAAAATTGAAAAATTATCCCAGCAAAACCAAACCCATCAAACCTTACCGATATTAGAACCTATTGCTCGTTCTGTTGAATTACCTTTATCTTTGATTCAACAGCGATTTTGGATTCTTGACCAAATAGAAGGAGCCAACGCAGCTTACAACATTACCAGAGCTTTGCGTTTAGTTGGTTCCCTGAATTTAACCGCACTTCAACAAGCAATACAGTCAATTATTCAACGTCACGAAACTCTGCGGACTTCCTTTGGCATGGTAGAAGGAAAACCCGTGCAATTTATCGCAGAAACTGTACCATTGACTTTACCTTTGGTAGATTTACAAGACTTGCCAGAAGTTGAGCGAATGGCGGAATTGGAAAGATTAATTACCGCCGAATATACACAACTTTTTGAGTTAAGCACAGCACCTTTATTAAGAGCCAAACTGATTCGCCTAGAATCAGATTCCCATGTGTTGCTAGTGACAATGCACCACATCATATCCGATGCTTGGTCAGCAGGAATTTTCCTCAAAGAATTGTCGAATTTATATGCAGATTATCCCTTACCAGACTTGCCAATTCAGTATGCAGATTACGCTTACTGGCAACGTCAATGGCTGCAAAATGAGCTTATCAATACCCAGCTAAACTATTGGCAACAACAGTTAGCAGATGCTCCCCCAGTAATAGAATTACCAACAGATTACCCCCGTTCTGCTATTCAAACATTTCGCGGTAGTATCCAGCGGTTTAAATTAGGTAATGACCTGACTAACAAACTGAAAAAATTAAGTCAGAAGTCGGGTACTTCCCTATTTATGACTCTGCAAGCGGCTTTTGTCACCTTTCTTTATCGTTACACTGGTCAAGAAGATATTGTTATTGGCTCTCCCATTACCAACCGCAACCGTCCAGCCCTTGAGTCATTAATTGGGTTTTTTGTCAACACCCTAGTTTTACGCACTCGCTTAGAAAACAATCCCACCTTTAAACAATTATTATCCCAAGTCCGACAGGTTGCCCTTGATGCTTATGTTCATCAAGACTTACCATTCGATCGATTAGTTGAAGCTCTGCAACCAGAACGGCACAAAAACCTGAGTCCACTGTTTCAGGTAATGTTTGTCTTGCAAAATTCCCCAGTAGAAAAACCAAACCTACCAGGTTTAAATGTAACGCAGATTGAATTAGATAGACCCACCGCAGGAGCGACTTTTGATTTAACGCTGTCCATGCAAGAAATAGATGCAGAACTCACCGGAGCATTGGAATATAATGCCAACTTGTTTGATGCTGCAACTATTGCCAGAATGGTAGATAATTTTCAAACTTTGGTAGAGGCTATTGTTAATAATCCAGAGCAGCGAGTAGGACAATTACCATTACTCACCACAGCGCAACAACATCAGCTACTTGTAGAATGGAATCAAAACCAAACTAATTATCCTCATCAATGTATTCATCAATTATTTGAGCAGCAAGTAGAAACAACACCAGAGGCGATCGCTGTAAAATGGGAAAATCAACAACTTACCTATCGAGAGTTAAATAATCGAGCTAATCAACTAGCACATTATTTGCAAAAGTTGGGTGTTGGTGCAGAAACTTTGGTGGGAATTTGTTTAGAGCGATCGCCTAAAATCATCGTAGCTATGCTAGGGATTCTCAAAGCAGGTGGTGCTTATTTACCCCTAGATCCCAGCTATCCTAGCGATCGCTTGCAGTTTATGCTCCAAGATGGACAAGCCTTTTTAGTCTTAACAGAACAGCAACTATGGGGACAACTCACCTCGGTTGAGCAGATTTGTTTAGATCGGGACTGGTGTGTAATTTCTCAAGAGAGCCAACAGAACTTAAACTGTCATATAACCGCCGATAATTTAGCGTATGTTATCTACACATCAGGGTCAACAGGTCAACCTAAAGGTGTGATGGTTCCCCATCGCGGAGTAGTGCGATTAGCAGTCAATACTGACTATGTAAACTTGCGATCAACAGATGTAATTGCCCAAGCTTCTAATACTTCCTTTGATGCTGCTACCTTTGAAATTTGGGGAGCATTACTTAATGGGGCAAAAGTAGCGATTCTCAACAGAGAAACCATTCTATCACCACAAGATTTTGCCAGCAGTTTAGAAACAGAAGAAATTACCATCCTGTTTATTACTACGGCACTATTTAACCAAATTGTTCAAGAAGTACCCTCAGCATTTCGACATTTACGCTACTTATTATTTGGCGGTGAAGCTGTTGATACTCGGCGAGTGCAACAGTTATTAGCAGGAGAGTCCCCCCAAAAATTGTTGCACGTTTACGGACCTACCGAGAATACCACCTTTTCCACCTGGTATCATATCCAGCAGATAAAACCAAAAGCAGAAACAGTTCCTATTGGTCGAGGAATAGCTAATACCCAAACCTATATACTCGACCGCTATCTACAACCAGTTCCCATTGGTGTTACTGGAGAACTTTATGTTGGTGGTGCAGGTTTAGCCAAAGGCTATTTAAATCGTCCCGACTTAACATCCGAGCGATTTATTACCAATCCCTTTATCCCCAATGAACGCCTGTATAAAACCGGAGATTTAGTCCGCTATTTACCCGATGGAAATATTGAATTTATAGGACGCATCGACCACCAAGTAAAAATTCGCGGATTCCGCATTGAACTAGGAGAAATTGAAACCCTTCTCCATCAACATCCCCAAGTTCAGCAAGTAGTAGTAATTGTCCGCGAAGACAATCCAGGCAATAAATATATCACCGCCTATGTTGTCAATGAAAACTTGACCCTTACCAGTAACGAATTGCGTCAATTTGTCAAAGAAAATTTGCCGGAATATATGATTCCATCGGCGTTTGTAATCCTCAACGCCTTTCCCCTCAATCCCAACGGAAAAATAGACCGTCGCGCCCTACCTGTCCCCAATTTAGCAGAAAATCGCCAAACAGCCTTTGTACCCCCCAGAAATCCCACCGAAGAAATCATTGCCGACATTATCGGTGACATACTCCCTCACCAACCTTAACAGGTATGGTGAGGGCTTCTTGAAGCCCGATTAAGGGTATGCAAGATTTCCTTCGTGGTACTGTTATCTATAGTTCCAACTATAGTCAGATTCCCACTACGGCGTTTTATACTA